>JAGYMJ010000201.1 GCA_018400625.1 Planctomycetota bacterium | reverse complement strand
CACGGTGAACCCTGTATTGCCGGCACCCGTATACCGGTTTCAACAATCGTGGGCTGTCTTGCCGACGGAATGAGTTCGGAGGAAGTACAGGAGGAATATCCTCAGCTTACCGATACAGACATCCGGGCTGCGCTTGCTTATGCTGCCGACGTGCTGCACGATGATATCCTCACTCCCCTGACCGGAGCGATTTTGTAATGCGTATCAAGACCGACGAAGACCTTCCGAGGTCAGCCAAAGAGTTTTTACTTTCACGCGGCCACGACTGCCGTAGTGTTCTTGATCAGAATTTGGGCGGGTATAAGGACAGAGCTCTATGGGATATTGTTCAGTCGGAAAAACGGCTTTTGATTACCTCTGATAAAGGCTTTGCCGATATAAGAAGCTATCCTCCCGGCACGCATTGCGGTATCGTTTTATTGAGACCCGACGATGACGGGGTGGGGCCGATAATTGATCTTTTACAAAAGGCTGCCGATGCCGTTGATCTCCAAGAGCTCTTCGGTACGGTGACCGTAGTCAGCCCACGCAGTATACGTGTCAGACGTTAGAAAAACCGGCATCCAGAAGTTAAATATCCCATTTAGGGGAAATTTGCTATATTAATCCCCGCTTCGGCGAGTATTTTTTGAAAGTATTCTTTTGACCGGATATACATCCACTCGGGGTCTTTTTTTCTTTTTTGTCGTTCTTCAACGAGCGGCCGGCGGTATTTCTCCGGCAGCTTTCTGCCCAGTCCGCCGCCAACCATCGCTACGCCGCCCTGATTAAGCACACGATAAATCTCACGCAGACCCTGGGGCCTGTCGCGCCAGAACCAGATAGAACCACGGCAGACAATCAAGTCGGCAAAGTTATCCGGTATATCCATATCATGAACGTCGGTTTCGATAGTCTTTATTTGACCCTCTATTCCTCGTTTGCCCGCCTTTTGAACTCCCTTCGCCAGAGCATCGCCGTTGATGTCGACCAGGTAGACGACCATATCCGTGATATCGGCAATCTCGATCCCCCAATTACCCGATCCCGACCCGATATCGAGACAGATGCCGTTGGTGATATTATAGTCTTCGACGACCTGTTGAGCGAGATACGGAAATATCTTTTCAAGCATACCTATACTCCCAAAATGGCTATGAATTTACTCCACCGCTTTACGCCGGCCGCGTGTGTGGAAAAACATTGCGAGGGCGAAAAACATTATACTGAAACCTATAATCGCAGCGATGCTGAGCCCGATGGGGAAATAGGTCTCCTCGCCGTAGCCCGCACGGATCAGGTCCACGCTGTAGGAAAGCGGTGAGAAAGGTGCCACCGCGCGACCCCATACCGGCATCTCGGTGATCGGCATGAACACCCCGCTGACGAATATCAGCGGCAGCCGCACCAGGTTGGCAAGCATCATGATCTGCGAAGGGCTCTGGGTGGCCGGGGCCGACAGCAGCACGCCGAGCGAAGAGAACGCCACGGCACCGATGAGTATCCCCGCTGCCATGGGCAAGACGGAGCTGACCGTTGCGCCAACGCCGACGTAACCCACTATGAGCGGGATCGCGGAGAATACCACGCCGAAACCGGCCCCGGCCAGCACGTCGCCGGCGATTATGGCCCCGAGCGATGCCGGCGAAGTGATCAGTCGCTCATACGTTTTAGCCTGCCGCTCCCAGGGCGTCACCAGCGGCCCCACGGCGGAAGCGGTAAAAAAAAGTGCCATCGCAAGCATCCCCGGCACCATATCCTCTACCGGCACAGGGCGGCCGATGGCGAAGGCCAGGAAAAAGAACACCGGGAAAATCACGCCGAATATTATAACCGGCGGCTTCAAGTAATAGATACGTATGTCCTTCTTTGCCACGACAAGCGCCGCATGCACCTGGTCCGACCAAATATTGTTGTTTTTTTCACTCATGGTTTTCACTCCTTTTGTTTTTTCCCGACGTTATATGAACGAAAACGTCTTCAAGACTCGGCTCGAGCGTCCGGATGTTCTGAACTTCCAGTCCCTTTTCAAGCGCAGACGCCGCCACCTGCTGGGCCAGCCGGCCGGGAGTGGCACTGTATAATTTGAACCCCTGGGAGAGCGGCTTGAGCTCTTCCACGCCCTGAAATCCTTCGGGAGAAAGCGACTGATAGTCGCCATCGCTGAATGTCACTTCGACCGACCGCCTTGAGGCTACCACGGAACGCAGGGCGTCCGGGGTATCAATCGCCGCGATACGTCCCTCGTCGATGATCGCGACCCTGTCGCAGATCTGCTCAGCTTCTGCTATATTATGGGTGGTCAGGAAAACCGTCATGTTTTCCTCTTTGTTCATACGGACGATGGTATCGCGTATCAGCCGGGCGCTTTTAACATCCAGACCCGAGGTCGGCTCGTCGAGAAAAAGCAGGTCCGGCCCGCTTACCAGCGCCATGCAGAGCATCAGCCTCTGCTTGAGGCCTTTGGAAAGCGAGCGGCCCTCGTGCTCTTTCCGATCGTAGAGATCGAATGCCTCAAGCAGTTCTTGTCCCCGTTCCGTGCGGGTGCGTTTGTCGATGCCATGCAGCTCGGCCATCAGCATGACGTTCCGCCAGACCGAAAGGTCCACATACACATTGGCTTCCTCAGGCACGACACCGATATGCCGACGGGCCTCTGTAGGTTCCCGGACGATATCATGTCCGTTGATGAGACCGGTGCCTGAGGAAGGCGTAAAAAAACCGGTCAGCATCCTGACGGTTGTCGTTTTTCCCGCGCCGTTGGGGCCGAGGAACGCGAATATCTCTCCGCACCGCACCTCGAAACTGACGCGATCCACCGCCAGATGCGTTCCGTAATACCTGACGAGTTCCTTACTTTCCAGTATTATATTCATAAGAGCACCTGATTCAATAGAGAAATGAACTAATTCACAGTAGAGGGTTAAGTAACAATCTCTGGTTTATATACATGAAAGCGGTGCTTGTCGCCTGCCTGTGCCGGGCACGGCAGACAGGCACCGCACTCCAAAATTGTCATATTATATCCAACGCACCGCAGTCGCTGCCGAGGCATAAAGCGGTCGGCAGCGAACGGTGCCGTTGGGAATTTACTTGTCCTCTTCGTTGGTGCAGGGATGATTCATATCATCGCCGTGGCACTTCCGGATCTGCTCCGGAGAACAATCCTGCGGCTTTCCCTTCAACTGGTCCGGCCTTTCGCACTTCTTTTCATCATGACAGCAATCGCACATAACACACCTCCTTATGAATTTGCATCAACGGATTAACAGGGCTTTTTTAAGGAGAAGCCCCACGTAAACCTTTCCTGAAAGTCACACGCACGGATTGAGAATAAGTTATTAAGTGTCTATGCATATACTATCATATTTACCCGTCTTCGTCAAATCCACCCCAGGATTTTCGGCTGTTCATGCGGCAGAGTGGTGGGAGAATTACAATGCTGAAATATTGCAATTTTTGTTAAAATGAAGGAAAGAAAAAAGATGGAATATCTTACATGTACTATTATATCGTCGAATCCTACCGCGATAACAAGGGCATCTCGTGGCTAATATCTCGAATTTCCCAGAGCAAACTGTCGAGAATAAGGGGTTGCACGCCGTTCAGGGAATGGCAGCTCTCAGGGATTTATCGTCATTCGTCAAAAATCGCTCCGGGACGACACGTCGTTTTAGCCACGCGACGTCAGCCCGTGGTATTGGGGATACGCTCCACAAGCGAATGAGTCCCCGTCTGAGGGGACGGGCACCACGCGCAACTATTCAGCGAACCATATGGCATCCCCACCGTGCCTTGAGCCGGTGGAATGAAGATCAAAAGCTACGAAAAGTTGTACCAACACCTTTTTTTGACATAAGAAGCACCCAAACGGCTGTATTATAGCCCAAAAAGTTTTTCGCAGCCCCGCCGTCATCAGTTTTTGAATTCGATCTCTTCTTCTCCCGGGGTGATTCCTCTTTTATCCCCGTCAAGCGGGAAGAGCACCAAAG
>JAGYMJ010000200.1 GCA_018400625.1 Planctomycetota bacterium | reverse complement strand
GATGCAGTATGTCTATGGCGAAGAAGTGTTTGACTGGCTGAAAAAGCAGCTGGAGGAATACGAGGTCGAGCAGAACTCTTCAGAGTAGGGGGGGCTTAATTTTTGCAGACAGTTTTTCCTTTGTTAAATATCATTAACTATTAACAATCCTGTCAAAGCTAAGAGACTTTAATACAACGTTTTAAACGCTTGAAGAAGTTTTATATCTTTGATAATTTAAGCTTTCCTTTGATAAAGTCGTCGCTTTAACAAAAGACATTAATCTTCAGTAATAGTCCACTTAAGCTTACTATATTGAGCGCACATTCCCCAACGGGGATATTTAATTACAGCCCAGGGTTGCGACGGCGGCCGTTTGCCGGCGCTACCCTGGGAAACCATTAAACCCCACCCAACTTCTCTGAAGGAGATGTTTAACTTCTGATGACGCCAAAGACATCGGAAGATTGGCATCTACTTGTCCGTATCCTGTTTTTCGTCAAGATACTCCCACATCTCATTCTGATGAAGCTAAATGGGATCGGCATTTCTTCGGATGAACTCATCCACGTCCAAGCCATCGATTGTCTGCGGTCGCTTTACCCGCTTCTGTTTTCCGTTGATGAAGATAGTTTTATATTCCTTCCGCCGTCGCTTCTTTTCTCTTTTTTCAGCCGGAGTAAGTTTGCGTTTGCTTTTCTTTTTTGTCATAGAAATATCGTGGCTCTAATTTTTATTATCGCCCTCTATATAAAGGGAGTCAGTTTCTCGATAATAATTCAGTTTCATTTTTCCCTATCCCCTTCATTGTCTGGAGTTTTCCGCTTATGATCCAGCATTTTTGCCGAATTTTCCAGATCCTTTACATAGCGTGCTTCGGCCTCTGATTCCTCGTGGATACGTCGTCGTTCGGCAAAAGCATCATACTGCTTATGGACCCAATCAATTGCAGCGTCGTGGCTCACCCCGCCTGCATCGTCAAGCACCGGCAGTTCTGTATCGTGCAGAAACTTATCAAGAAATGCCTCCCAATCACCCATTCGTATATCCTGTCGGCGCTGCGCGCGGAACTCAGCCTGGTCAAGAAACATGACCGTAATGCGGTTAAGAATGTCAATCTCTTCAGCATCAAGGTAGTTCTTTGCAGTGCCTACATCCCGTTTCAATACTCGCCCACCTTTCCATGAGGTTAGTCCCATATTGGCTTCATCGGAATTCGCACGCTGTCGGACGATTTCCGCTGCGGTCATGCCGGTGGCTGCATAGTGCATTTTATTCTGCATCGTCGCAAAAAAAAGCTGCGTTTCCTCTTCCCCCTCGCTATAGTCGGAGGCCAGAGCAAAAATATCCCGTATGCGCTGATAGACCCGAGCTTCACTTGCCCTGATTTCGCGTATGCGGGCGAGGAGTTCGTCAAAGTAATCTACAAGCCCGCTGCCGCCTTTGAGCCGTACATCATCAAGCGTAAAACCCTTAACAAGATACTCATGCAGCCGTGCTGTTGCCCATTGACGGAACTTTGTCGCTACAGTGGATTTTACCCGGTAACCGACGGCAATAATCATATCCAGGTTATAGTGATTTACGCTATAATTTTTCCCGTCCGAGGCAGTTGTCAAGTATTCCTTGACAACTGGATCTTTTTCCAATTCCCGTTCTTTGAAAATGTTTTTTATGTGCAGACTTACATTTTGCTTTGTGGTTTGATAAAGCGCCGCCATCTGATTCTGTGTCATCCAGACAGTTTCGCCCTCGATGCGGACCTGAATGTGATCTCCATCGCCCTCACTCTGATAGACGAGTATTTCACCACACGGTTTTTCATATTCTTTGTTCATGTCTATTGCTAATTACAAGCGGTTGTGCTTTTTCATCAAAATCTTTCTATAAACTCCAAGTAAACACATTGTAGTTCAAACTTTTATATTAAATATTGTCGTTGGTTTATGAAATGCAGGCTAAGTGTGGCATTAGTTCACTGGCTAAATATTTTCCCTGTGTCGGAACTCAATCGGTATCCAGCAATAGGTCGGGAAATCAGCGAATATTCTTTGGGCCGGATCCCCTCCAGGTATAGCTTTGCGGCACAGTTTATAGAGATTGTGGCATATCTTGATGATGTCATCGGGTCCCGGCGTATGCCGTAATTCGTTCTCATTCAGGTAGGGGATGAATTCGTAAACAGCCTGGAGCGTCGCCATCGCCATTATCCCATCAAGTCCGAACAACGACCGATATGAGGAAAGATGCTTGTCGAGCTTATCCTGTTGGAAATTAAAAGGAGCCCCGGGGCGGAAAAATTGGGCATTAGTATTAAGGTATGATTCCAACGCATCCGCAAAAAAACAAGCGGTCGCCCAGGTCATCCCCCGCCGCTCGTAAAGGAAAAGCATAAAGTTGTTGCACATCTCTCTGCAAAACTTTTTGTAGTCCTCCTGTTTTTTCAAAGCCACCTGTTCGTCAATTGTGGGGGGCTTAAAAATGGAGACCACACGAGTTCGGATTCCCTCTTCATCCACCTCGATAATATCACATTGCAGGCACTTCTTCTTCAATTTATCGGTGAGTTCCGCCACGGCCTCCCGGGAAACATCACTCCGTTCAAGAAACGGAACCCATGACTCGAAAAGGTACCAGCGAAAAATAAAATCCCCGCCCATTACTTTGGGCGATTGGATGCAGGGAACGGCCGTGCTCCGGGCCAGGTCAAACAGTTGTTCCTGGCAGTTGGTAGCCAACAGGATGTCAACCACGCTTTTGAGTTCGTTCGGCATCGAATCGGGATATTCTTTGAAAAAATTGAAATACTCCGCTACTTTCTCCCGCTCACCGCGCATGAGGACTTCGGTGATCACCGGTATCTCGTAGTATCCAAAAGCCCGGACATACATCCCCGGATGTTCCCGCCGAATTCGCATCAGCAACTCGGCGTATCGGGACTGCTCACCCCGTTTCCCCAGCATGGAACCCAATTCAAACAGGTAGGCTTCTTCTAATTCGAGATGCACGAGAAGGTCCGGATATTTCTCCATAAATACCTCAACGCGCCTGATCATCTCATCAACGTCTTCCCGCTGGAAGACCGGCTTGATTTCATCCCACCATGCCTCAACAATTTCATGCTTTTCCTGCGGTATATCCGGGAGAGACATATCCACCTGGGGGTAGGGCGACTCCGGTGAGGGGATTTCCGATATCGGCATGTCTTCGGTATCCGTTTCGAACTCGGTAATTGAAGGAGTTTCCAAGGTCTGTTGGTCCTCCTCCTCACAGAACTCTTCTCGTTCTTCCCGGCGCTCCATTCTATCTTTTTTGAGACAGCACTTCTTATATTTTTTCCCGCTGCCACATGTGCATGGATCATTACGTCCAACTTTACTCATATTTTATTTCCCATTTACCTTGATTCTAACTCTTTGAGCATACCCATAAAGTTTCGTTTACGCTTATATACTTTGCGTAGCGAACTTACATAACGCTCGAATTCCCCCTGCTCACCCATCCCTTCCATAATTTTCCAGATTCGGCGTACCAGCTTCATGGCCTCGCGATAGGCGTCGTTTTTGGTGCGTTCCACCTGGTGCCCCACCTCGCATTGATAGACTTCCACAGCATCACGGGGGTGGTTTTCTTCGCGCAGTTGCGCCAGTGAGAGCCACTGGTTTCGGCTACATCCGTATTGACGGGCGGTCTGCCAGGCTGTTTCAATGTCCTTTTCCCACAGGTAGATTCCCACCAGAGTATCACCGGACCAGGTGCGCCGCCACCGATCTGTGCGACGGGACGGATGCGACTTTTCACTTTCTGCCTTATCTTCCAGATAGCCGATTGCGCGTTTTCGCCATTCGAGCCAAACATCTGCCTTCTCAGCGTGTTGCTTTAGTTCTGCGTATGTCTCAGCCCCCGGTCTTTCAGTATAATTTTCCCAAACCATATCTATTGCTTCATCATTGCGATGCCGTCGGCTGTATTCTGCGGCGAGAAAACTTCTTAGCCGAGAATCCTGATTTTTCGGGAATGCTTCCAGCCCCTTCTCAGCCCACTCCATGGCCTTGTTGTACTGACGGCCCTTTTTGTATAACTCGGCAATTTGGAGGTAATTATACGGATGTGACAGATCATGTTTTTTGACTTTGACCAGATATTCCCAATCGCCGCTGATTTCGGCAAGCGACTCCATATTCCGTGTAAGAGCAAAACGTGAACCGTCGAAGGATCGCTCATCGCCTGGGCCAAGTGCGGGCAGTCTCCCCCACTCTTCCTCCGCCAGTCGGCGGTATTCATTCACGCCCTCGTCCCCCAGCACATCGAAATAAATTTTAACGGCCTCAGAAAAGATATCAACATTCGAACTCAGGTCATAGTGGAACAAACGGCGGGCCAACTCACGTGGGTCGGGCTGCGCAGTCAGACAAGCCTCGAGGTGGAGTTCTCCCAGTCGATAGAGGATCATACCCAGAGTGCCGTCGGAGTCGTCAGTGTATGACAGAGCGTTTTCCACCTCCTCGATGGCGTATTCCGATAGTTCCACCACAAGGTCGGCGTACCCTTTTCCCAACAATTCTGCAATCTCATCGACCACGTCATCGATACCTGAGGCAAAATCCCATGTTTCTGAATATTCCACAAAATCGTACGAGGAACAGGCATTACGGATGGCCATTTTGAACTTTTCGCTGTCCGGCCTCTTCCCGTGGCTTTCCGCCGATTCGGTGCTGAGCCGCCGCAGCAGTCTATCATCAGCCTTCGCCTGCTCGACGACGATCTCGACGAGCTTTTCGGTATCCATCTCGCGTAGATACATGCGGATATCATCAAACTTCGTCACTTTGCGGTCTTTTCGCTTTTTACCCTTACTCTGCTCCAGCCGCACAGAACCATCTTCACCAAGTTCGGTGATGCAATCCTCTATACACTGGAGTCCGGCGGCCACGCAGTGTTTGCAGAACACACCTCCTTCCCCCATCGGGCAGGTACAGTCCCCCAATATCCTATCCTGTTCAGCCCACAATTCCACTTTATACCGATGGGTGCCCATTACGTGGGCGAAAACCGTCTGTCCATCCATAGCCAGGTCGAAAACCCGGCCGCCCTCGTGGTATCCCACGCCTCGCTTCCACGAACCATCGTCAGTCCGGTTTTGCAATCTCTCTCTTGTAAGCTTCACGTTATTCATACTTGCAATTTTCCCGCGGCCTTGACCACCGGGCATATTTGGCGAGTTCCAAATTTACTGCGTTCGGATCAAAGAGGTCGGGATCGAAGCTGCCTCCACACCATTTCAGATACCTTTCGTGCTCTGGATCGTCAGGATCCGATATTGCCTCAAGGAACCATTTATATCCGGCAATGCCGCCGACGTCTTCCGGCGGACATGCCCCTTCGCCCTCCAGGCACTCCAGCCTGCTCAATATGCCAATCATGCGATAGCGTTCATCCGGGGCGCGATGTTTGATCTCTTCTACCTTGATTTCGTGATCCCAACAATCACCGAAGTCGTACCGATACTCAAATTTTCCTCCTTCCTCCGGGATAACATCGATGAGCCTGACGCCAAGTTCATCTTCCTCATGTTCCATTCTCTCCAGGTCGTCTCCAAAATATTCGGTGAAACAGCGATCTCCGATGCGAAACCGGTGCAGGTGATAATCTTGCCATCCCATCACGATCTGGATTACATCATGCAGCCGATCAAGCGTTAGAGTCGCCGGCACTTCAAAACGCCTCCAGATAGGCGGCTGGGCATTTTTGAGGGAGACTTTCATCTGACAAATCTTGAGAGACTCGCGATTTATATTCATGTTCATTTCGTAGGTCGCCTCCGACAGTTACTCCTATTGTTGCGGATTACTGGTTAAAGGCCTGCCCATGCCCTGGTTTGCCCCGATTAAGCACAAGCAAAATCGGAATTAGCAGCACCAGTTGATTGGTAATTCATAATGTTCTCTGGCTTATTCAGAACGGAAGCGTTTCGTCGTCATCAAGATTCGGGTCCTGCGGACACTCCTGACTGGTATTATCCTCGTCACCCCTATCTTGTTTTTCGTCAAAATACTCCCACATTCCATTTTGATGAAGCCAAATGGGATCGGCATTTCTTCGGATAAACTCATCCACATCCAAGCCATCGATTGTCTGCGGTCGCTTTACTCGCTTCTGTTTTCCGTTGATGAAAATAGTTTTATATTCCTTCCGCCGTCGCTTCTTTTCTCTCTTTTCAGACGAAGTAAGTTTGCGTTTGCCTTTCTTTTTTGTCATAGAGATATCGCATCAGGCAAGCCGCCTGTAAAGTTCTTTATTTTTTGACAGTACCCGCTCTGCTGCCTCATCAAAATCTTGATCCGGCTGAGCGATAATATCGTCGACCGAGGCCGTGATTAGCTATTCCGGAGCCACACCGAGCCGCGCTGTTTTTTCACTTAGCGCTTCCACTTTGCCGTCGTCGTTCTGTATGGTCAGGGTAGTCATATTTTGCGCTCATTGGAGAGATTCAGTTTCATTAACCATTATACACCATCATGACAAAAAATCATAGTTTATCCATTTGAACCTTTTATCAGGCATTATGCGTTAATCTTAAATCCAAATAATTGTTGAAGGCTGCATCCGGACCTTTATCTCTTTATTTTTGGATTTTAAGGCAGTTATCAGTCAATAGTTAGTCGGTTTGATACTTGAAATCACAGTCAGAAAGGACTGTTTTTCTTCTGTTTAGCCCGTTTATGGCCTGTTCGTTTTTTCACGTGTAAAACACCTTTTAGTCAATTATTAGTCAATCATTAGGCGTTTTAGTCAATGTGACCCCTTTGAACCGTTTATGACCCCTTTCTGACCCCTTTGACCCGTTTGTGATCCCATTGCTATTTCTATCTAATTTTATTTCAAATCAAAAATATGCTTACGGGCTATATAGCCTCCCGTATCGATTCCACGACATCGGGCCATGCTGCGCACATGGGCACGGCGCTGAGTAAGATGTTCACTTCTCGCGT
>JAGYMJ010000199.1 GCA_018400625.1 Planctomycetota bacterium | reverse complement strand
TATAGGGCGGGTGCAGCTGAAGAAGCTGCCGGAGTGGATTCAAAGCCGGCGAATCGCGGAGGAAAAGTATGACGTCCACAAGGCCAACGGGTGATTCTGGAGATTATTAGACTTTAGGGCAGAAATCTCATTTCTGGCATATGCCGGATGATGCAACCCAAAAATACATTTTATCAAAAACATGGCAAACGCCTGTTTGACTTCGCACTGACCGTTCCAGAAATGATTCTCCTCTCCCCGGTGCTGGCCGTGATTGCGGTTTTGGTCTGGATAAATCTGGGCAGGCCAGTGTTGTTTCGGCAGGTGCGGCCGGGGCTGGGCGGCAGGCCGTTTACCATCTATAAGTTCCGGACCATGATGGATGCGCGGGGGGCTGATGATGGGCTGCTGCCAGACGGTGAGCGCCTGACGCGGTTCGGGCATTTTCTGCGGGCCGCTTCCCTGGATGAACTGCCGGAGCTCTTTAACGTGATAAAGGGGGATATGAGCATTGTCGGGCCCAGGCCATTGCTGATGCAATATCTCGATCGATACACCCCTGAACAGACAAGGCGTCACGAGGTAAAGCCGGGGTTGACCGGCTGGGCGCAGATAAATGGACGAAATGCCATAACCTGGGAAGAAAAGTTTAATCTTGATATATGGTATGTGGATAACTTGTCAGTCACTTTAGATATCAGAATTTTGTTTTTTACCGTTACAAAGGTATTCCGCAGGGAAGGGATTTCCGCCGATGGTGAGGCCACAATGAAAGAATTTATGGGTACACGAAAAGGTTGATTCAGGAGTCTTTCTGAATTTAAGATTTTTTATAATCAGAATAAAGTATCATAGGGATAGCGATCATTTAGCAAGGGGGGAGTATGACGAAAGTTATCATGCTGGGTGGCGGCGGTTTTGCACGCGAAGTTCTTGAAACGATTTATACGATCAATAAGCAAACCAATGAAGAAATCAGACCCATTGGTTTTGTTTATGATGGGGGAAGCAAAGATACTGATAGACTAATTCATGAGCTTCCGGTGTTGGGCGAAATAGCATATCTGCAGGACATTGATTTAAAGGAGACACGCATAGTCGCTTCAGTTGGTCGCAGTTCATGGCGAGCAAAAATGGTGGAGGAGGCAAAAAAATATGGTGCAAATTTTTTGAGTATTATTCATCCTACGGTTACACTCAGTAAATGGGCAAAAATTGGGGAAGGGGCAATTATACAGAGATATTCCGGAATAATGCCTGAAGTTATCATCGGTGATTTCTTCGTGGCTAACGGCTTCGTAAGCATCGGTCATGATAGCATAATAGGTAATTATGTTCAGATTAGCACAAATGCGTTTATCTCAGGAGGAACAGTTATAGGTAATAATGTTTTTATCGGGGTGAAGGCGACGGTTTTGACCTGTTCGGTAGGCAATGATTCTGTGATCGGTGCATGTGCACTGGTTACAAAAGATGTTCCTCCGGCTTCAATGGCAAAGGGTATTCCGGCAAGATATACCGAAATAGATGAGAAAGAATACTGACTTGACTTATCTTATCCCCTCTCTTTTATCCGATTGCCTTCAATGAAAAAATAGAGGTCAAACAGTTTTGAATCAGGAAAAGAAAACAGAATTCTCTTTCTGGCCCCGATATGCCCCGGATGAAATCGCAGCCGTGACCCGCGTGCTGGAATCCGGGAAGGTGAATTACTGGACCGGGGATGAAGGCAGGAA
>JAGYMJ010000198.1 GCA_018400625.1 Planctomycetota bacterium | reverse complement strand
ACCGGGATTTGAAACAAGCGCCTGGAGCCCTTCCGAAGTTGTGGGGTATCTGCCCACATCCAGTCTGAACATACGAAGGGCGCTTTCAATGTTACGCATCTGCGATTTAGCCGCCATGACCCGCGCCTGTTCCGGTCTTTCCATAATACGCGGCATAATAAGTGTGGCTAACACGCCGAGGATGATGACGACCACCATCACTTCAATGAGGGTGAAGGGGCAAAAGACGGCCTCAATTTTATTTGTTTTTTTCAGGAACACTTTTTGTTCGCCTCCATTATAAAAAAGGAAAGGTAGAATCGCTTTATGTGGGTGTTCATTAAAACCATGGTAAGTATTCAGTGAACCACAAAACTTGCAAACTTAAAGAGCACGCGCTTCATAGTTAAGATGTCTTAGGTACCGACAAGTTGTATGCCTCTATCGGCTTCAAGGTTCATAAGAAAGCTCATGATTTTATTATAACAAATTTGGCCGTCTATTAACAGTAAACTATGCCCAACGGCCAAGGAGAAAATTATAGTAAAAAATAAATATATACCGCTTTCTTTTGCAAAAAAAACTGTTTCCTATATAATTTTAGTAACACCGTAATATTTTTCAACCAAATTAAAATGGAGTGCATCGATGGAAGCATATGATCGTTTAATGCTTTTTACAGGCAGAACAAGCTACTATCTTACCAACAAGATAATTAAAGTGTTACGCCAATTCCCCGGCATGCAGGGGCTGGAGCTTTATGAGCCTGAAGTCATAAAATTTGCCAATGAAAATCTCAAAGTTAAGATCACGGAGAGTGTCCGCGGCGCCGATGTATTCATCGTGCAGACCTCGGCGCCATCCTGGCATGCCCCTACAGGCATTAATCCTGAGAAAGTCGATCCGGAAGATGTAGAAGAGCTCAGCTTGTCGGAAAATATCATGGAACTGCTTATTACTATCGATGCCCTCAGGGGAGCTTCAGCCGGTAGAATAACGGTCGTCACGCCTTATTATCCCTACGCAAGAAGTGATAAGAAAGATGAACCGCGCATTTCGATATCTGCGCGTTTAATGGGCCAGATGCTCAAGGAAGCCGGAGCGGACAGGGTTTTAACGGTCAATCTGCACGCCCTGCAAATACAGGGTTTCGTGCCCACTCCCTGTGATCAATTGGATGCGAACCCGCTTATTGCGGATTATTTTTCGCGTCACCACGACAAAAATGACCTGGCGGTATTGGCCACGGACGCCGGTGGTGTCAAGTGGGCGACGAAATACGCCGAAATGCTTCAGTGTCCGCTGGCGGTATGTGATAAAAGGCGCTGGAAGGACAATGAAGACCCGGAAATAAGAAATGTTATAGGAATAGAAGAAATAAAAGGGAAACAGGTAGCGATTTTCGACGATGAGGTACTCACCGGTGGAACCATGACAAGCGCCATAGAAGCCCTGCAGAACCGTTTTGACCTCTCCGTCAATTATGTGTCTTGTGTGCATGGCGTCTTTGCAAAGGGCGCCATCGATCGTATCAAAGACGCCGGGGTTCAACAGATCGTAACCACCGATACGTTGCCGCCTCTTAAAGATAGCGACAAATCGGTCCATACCGTCAGCACGGCCCCGCTGCTGGCTGCGGCCATCCGCAACATACATACAGGTAAATCGGTCACTCAAATTTTCAAACAGCCCAACCTTCTGTTGGATGTTCAGGTCGGGCTTTTTTCTTGATCCATCAACCGACAAAACTATTTTCTTGCTTAATGCAGGCTTTTTGTGTAAATTATGATAGAAATTAAAAAACAAATTGCTGATTCGCTTGCTGAACATTTACCCGCAGAATCAGAAAACATAGAAAACCTCTTGCAAATCCCACCGGAACCGGAAATGGGTGATTATGCGCTGCCGTGTTTTGTCTTTGCAAAAAAGCTGAAAAAATCTCCCGCGAAGATTGCCGAGAAATTAGCTGAAAATCTCTCAAAACCTGACGGTATAAATGAATTTCATGCCGAAGGCCCTTACCTCAACATTTCAGTCGATCGTCCACGGATGTATTCCAAGCTTTTAGGAAGCATTGTTAAGACAGGTAAAGAAGTTTTTTCTAACGATTCGGGAAAGGGAAAAACGGTCGTGATCGACTATTCAAGCCCCAATATAGCTAAACACCTCGCTGTGCACCACCTGCGTTCGGCAATAATCGGGCGCTCCCTCTACAACATATTCCAGGCCTGTGGCTATCATTGTATAGGGATCAATCACCTTGGTGATTGGGGAACGAGTTTCGGCAAGCTGATAGCTGCTTTTGAAAGATACAGTGATGTCAGTCCCCAGGACGCCGATGTTTCCGATTTGCAAAACCTCTACGTCAGGTTCAGCAAAGAATCCGAAGAAAATCCGGAACTTGAAGATTTAGGGCGTAGAAAATTTAAGGAGCTTGAAAATGGAGACCCCGAGGCGACTAAATTATGGAAACAGTTCAAAAAAATCAGCATCGAGGAATTCAAAAAAATATATGAGTTGCTCGGCATTGAATTTGACGCTTACACGCCCGAAAGTTTTTACCTGAGTCTCGCTGAAGACCTGCTTAACCGACTGCGGGCGAAGGACATCGCGATGGAAAGCGAAAATGCTGTCATCGCCGACCTTGAAGAGCAGGACATGCCCCCCCTCATGCTCCAAAAAAATGACGGGACGACCTTATACGCAACCCGCGACCTCTGTGCGGCTGAATACAGGTGGATAAATTATCGTTTCGAACATTGTATCTACGTCGTTGGCGGCGAACAGAAACTGCATTTCCGACAGCTTAAGACGGTTCTGAAAAAAATGGGCTATGATTGGTCCGACAGGATAGAGCATATAGATTTCGGTCTTTTGAAATTGCGCGATCCCAAAACAGGGAAAGCCTCCGTCGGAAGCACGAGAAAAGGTGACATGATCCTACTGGAGGATGTCCTCAAAAACGGTATTGAACGGGCTAAAGAAAAACTGAACGAGAATATAGAGAAACTGTCTGATGACGCCGACCTCGATAAGCTGGCCGCCCGGATCGGCATTGGAGCGGTAATGTTCAGTGACCTTGCCGTCAAGAGAAACAAGGATGTTGTATTTGACTGGGATAGAATGCTGGATTTTCATGGTGACACGGGGCCTTATGTTCAATATGCCCATGCCAGGCTATGCAGTATCCTGCGAAAAGCCGGAGTGGATGTGCGGCCGAACGCCGACTGTGCACTTCTGAAACTGCCGGAAGAATGGAAGCTCGTCCGACTGATAGAGATTTATCCCTCCCGCATAATGCAGGCGGCGGAAAAAAGAGAGCCGTCGATCATCGCAAATTATTTGCTTAATCTGTGCAAACTCTTTAGCTCTTACTATAGTCTGGGCATGAAAGAACCGGAGAAACGTGTCATCTGCGAGGATCAACATGTGCTCGGGGCGCGTTTAATGTTGGTCGAAGCAACCAAAAACGTGATCGCACACGGACTCGAATTGCTGGGTATGAACGCGCCTGAAAGAATGTAACTACAACCCCTGGATGCCCTTCATTCACAAAATACGGAGAAAAAAATCATGGCGGCGAAAGCTCTTATCATTCGAACAGCAGGAACCAATTGTGACCTGGAAACCGAGTTTGCGCTCCGGAAAGCCGGTGCGGAAACCGAACTTATCCATATTAACCACCTTAAAAAAACTCCTGATAAATTTTCAGAATCAAATATACTGATTATACCGGGCGGATTCAGTTATGGGGACGACTTAGGGGCGGGAAGAATATTAGGCAATGAATTGGTTACTCGGCTGAAAGCTTCCCTCCAGGATTTTGTGAAAGCCGGTAAACTCATAATAGGTATATGTAACGGCTTCCAGGTACTGGTGCAAACAGGATTGCTTCCCGCAATAAACATCTGGGAGAAAGAGGCTACACTTACTATCAACGACAGCCATAAATTTGAAGACAGGTGGGTTTACCTGAAGGGAGCAGCAAACCGGTCTGAAATCATCCACGAAGATGATTTTTTTTACCTGCCCGTAGCTCATGCCGAAGGGAAGTTTGTTTGTAAAAATGATGATATGTATAAACAACTGCGAAAAAATGGACAGATATTATTTCGCTACAGTGATGCAGAGGGCAAAAGTCCTGATTATCCCGCAAATCCCAACGGCTCCATCGACAATATTGCGGGTATTTGTGATCCGGCAGGGAAAGTTATCGGCATGATGCCGCACCCGGAACGCCATTGCCTGCCTCATCAACACCCGGCATGGACACGAGATGGCGCTTGCAAAGAAGCTGACGGCGCTTTGTTCTTCAAACGGGCGGTAGGATATGCAAAAGGCATTTGAATAAGTACTTTGCGTTTTTTGGCCCACGGTTATTGAGCCTGAAGATAAATTGTAACTCTTCAGAAAGCCCCCGTATATATCTTCTGCTACAAACCCTTTTCAAAACAAAAAACACAGAGTTATGGCAGGCACTGTCTCGGCGATCTCGCAGCCGGCGCCCAACGTATCACCCGTAGCCCCGCCGAGCTTCCCGCGTACATAGCCGCCGAAAACCAAAATAACCATGAGTGTCAACCCCACGGATAACACCCCCGCACGTCCCGCTATAAACCAGGCTGCGAACACGAATACAGCAATCGCCGTAATGACAGCATAACGGGGGCGCTTTTGGTAAAAAACGGTTCCCAATCCACCATCCGAACGCGCATAGGGCAAAAGCCCCATGAGCACAACAAGCGCTGTACGGCCCGCCAGGGGCATCAGAAAGGCAGCGCGCGCTATATCCTCAAGCGGCATGGAACCAAGCGCCGCAACTTTAAGCAGAATAACTCCTGTCAGCGCTACGGCCCCCATTGAGCCAATGCGACTGTCACGCATTATTTCCAGCGATCGCTCACGCCCGCGTGAACTCAGAAGACCATCCGCTGTATCCGAAAGACCGTCAAGATGAAGACCACCCGACACACCAGCCATTAGGAGCACGATGATGACCGCCGACGGCAGCGGCGGCAAAAAGAGGGTGAGGATCAACGCCGCCCCACCCACGAGAAATCCCGCCAACAAACCGACAAACGGGAAATAGACGACGCTTCGCGCGAGGTTCTCCTCACGCGTCCCCAGCGAGCCGGGGACGGGGAATACCGTCAAAAATCGAATGGCCGCTAAAAATCCCTTCATTCGTGGTTCTCCCATTGATCAAATGTCACCACTTCGGTCAGCAAGGACGCTGCGGCTTCAACGAGGTTCATTGCCAGCGCCGCACCCGTTCCTTCGCCAAGGCGGAGGTTCAGGTCGAGCAGCGGTTCTTTACCGAGCCGTTCCTGCATGAAACGATGCCCTCGCTCGACACTCCTGTGGGCTGCAATCATGTAGTCGCGCGCATGGGGAGCCAGGGAATCAGCTATCAGCGCAGCAGCCGTGGATATAAATCCGTCCACAACGACCGGTTTATTCTGCGCGGCAATGCCGATTATAAGACCGGCCAGACCGCCGATCTCGAACCCTCCGACTTTTGCCAAAACATCCAGACCGTCCGCTGGATCGGGTTGATTGACGTCGATAGCCGTATGAATCGCCTCGATTTTCTTTCGCAGCTGCTCATCATCGATTCCCGTTCCCCGACCTGTTACCTCCTCGACGGGGGAGCCCGTTAGAACAGAAACGATGGCGGAGCTGGGGGTGGTATTCCCGATCCCCATTTCACCTGTACCGAAAACATCCACCTCTTGCCCCATTTCGTAAGCAATCTCAATCCCGGACTCCACAGCACACCGGGCCTGGTCAGGCGTCATCGCGGGACCTTCAGCGATATTCGCGGTTCCCGCCCCCACTTTCTTGATGATGATATCACCTTCAAGCGCGCTCAGATCAGCCTTTACGCCCATATCCACCACCTGCACCCTGGCACCGACACATCCCGCAAGAGCATTAATCCCCGCCCCGCCGGCTACAAAATTGTGGACCATTTGCCGGGTCACTTCCTGGGGATACGCGCTCACCCCACTGGCCGCCACCCCATGATCCCCCGCCATTGTCACAACAGCTTTCCGTCCGACCGGCGGCGCCATCGCGCATGTCATACCTGCCAGATCTTCGGCCAGATCCATTAAACGCCCCAGAGCCCAATACGGCATCGTCAGGCATTCAAGATGGCGATGGGCTTTGGCTTTCCACTCCCGATCAAGCGGTCGAATATTTTCAATTGTTTCCTCGATTAAATTCACTTATTTTCCTCCTGAAAAGCTAAGGTGACTATATCGTTTCAATATGTGTTGAATTATAGAGAATTTTCCGGCACGTTTCAATATGCCCTGCCGCGAGTTCTGATGGATAAGGAAATACTCCGGTGCAAAGAAAGCTATCAAAAGGGGCCGACGTCAAGCCTGTCTTTGAAACAGCAGAAAACCATATCCAAGCCCGCTCGCGTTCATTCGCGGTTCGATAAGTCCGCCAAAATACCCTCCCCCTTCAGAACCGTGGGCATCCCGCAGGCAACCAGAACAACAGCATCCGCATCGGCCGCAATGATCTGATTGCATCGCCCGACGAGGTCCCTGTATTGGCGGGCTACGGGATTCTCCGGCACGATGCCCCATCCCACTTCATTGGTCACAAACAGAACCGTACCTGAAAACTCCCGACATGCACCCAGCACCTCACGGCAACTGCGGCAAACGGCATCTTCCGAAAATTTTCTCTCCTCCTGCTCCGCCTCCCACATCAAATTGCTCACCCAGAGCGTGAGGCAATCGACGAGGATCACCTTGGCTTCTTTCAGTTGACTGATGACCCGATCAATATGAAGCGTCTCCTCTACGGTCTCCCAATGCCCGTCCTTCCGCGCCTGCCGGTGACGTCGAACCCGTTCTCTCATCTCATCATCAAGAACAGGGCAGGTGGCCAGATACGTGCGCGGAACGTCCATCCGCTCGGCAAGTTTTTGAGCATAATCGCTTTTCCCGCTGCGGGCGCCGCCCGTAATCAAAACCGTTTTACCCATTTTTCTCCCCCTGAGCCACCGAGTTATTCAACTCCACAAGCACTCCCGACGTGCCAAGGATATCCAACGTGACAAATCCCGCCGGCAAGACCTGAAACGCGAGATAAGATTCAGGAGGCAGATTCAAAAGCCGGCATATCATTGCACTGATGACACCCCCATGTGTTATACAAACGGTTAAATCCTGCGAATCGGTGAAAAATTTCTCAAGAAATTCCATCACACGACCATGCAGGTCCTGGACGCTGTCGCCGCCCGGGAACTGGAACTCTATAAAATCTCCCACCCAGCGATCAATGACTTCGGGATATTTGCCCTGAATCTCCTTAAAACTCTTATTTTCCCAATCGCCGAAGTCAATTTCTCGCAAATTATTATTTACTTCCGGCGTCAGTTCCAACCCCCGACCAACGACCTCGGCCGTCCGGCGGCACCGTATCTTCGGGCTGCAATACAACCGTTCAACCGGACGATGCCTTAAAATTTCTGCCAGGTATTCGGCTTCCCGGCGCCCTTTTTCATTGAGTTCGGGATCGGAGCGTCCAACCATCAAACGCTTATCATTGGCATCGGTTGTACCATGCCGCACAAGTAGAAGTTGTCTTTTTCCCATAGCTCAATCAGATAATAAAAGCTGCGTTTTAATCCGTTTTAGCCCGTGATAGACCGGTTTCTCCGTGCAGAATCTCCGCCATCCTCTCAGCGATTTCCGGTGAACGCGGGCCGGGGAGCATAGCAAACGTCTCTTCAATCACATAGATACGTTTATTTTCTACAGCATGCAGCGACCGCATATTCTGCCATACTTTCAAGTATTGCCGGCGCTCTTGTTCACTCATCATTCCCTCGCCATGGAGTTCGATAATGACTTCGGGATTACGCCGGGCGACAATTTCCTTGCTGACGCTTGAATACTGACGGTTCAGATCGTCCATGATGTTCTTACCGCCGACCAGTTCAAGAAAATCATGCAAGAAACCTCCCGGGCCGACCACATGCACTTCACGCAGGCTGGACGGGTCGCGTCCGACCACCAGCAACGTGGGGATCGGCTCATGCCCGTTTAACTCAGCCTTGACCTTCTCAAGCTGCCTTTTCATATCACTCACGAGCTCATGCGCTTCTTCGACACATCCCAGAGTTTTTCCGATGTCCATGATTGACTCATAAATGGAGTTCAGGTCGTCAATCTCCATCGGCATAATATCAATACCATACCGCTCCCCGAAAGCCCGAAATTCACCGGGCCGTCCCTGGGTGATGACGAGGTCGGGCCGGAGAGAGAGCATAATCTCGAAATTAGGGTTCACATATCCGCCGCACCGCGGTTGATCGTCGGCCTCGGGCGGATAAGTGGTATAATCGCTGACACCGACCACACGATCGCCCTGTCCAAGCGCAAAAACAATCTCCGTAAGGGACGGGGCCATCGTAATTACGCGTTCATAATCACGGTTGAGCTGCGATACCGTCGAAGTCTCATTATCGCATCCCGGTCCGCAAAAGACCATCAAAAACGCTGCTGCAAGCAATATCGATCTTTTTCGCATCATCTGATTATCACCTCTCTTTGAGCCGAAAACTATAATTCAGGGTAATGAAAACGGGGCGCCTTATGGCGCGGTTCGTTTCTACGACCCCACAGACAGGAATGTCTATGCTGCTTTGGCACATCGATAATTTTTTAACGATGTAAGGTATAAGGGACTATTCTCTGTCATAAGGCGAATTATCTTCCGCAACGTAACCGATATTAAATCGTTGCTGGTCTGCAGTTGAATACCCATAAAAACCTGCCTGAGTATGTTTCATACGGCGTGAAGCTGCACGGCCGTCAACAAAGACATGATTCGCCTGCTCCAAATGCCGAAAATGCGTGCTTGGGGTGGTACCCATTCCCCATGCTTCGAATTCAGGGGCCTCAACAAACGGATATTCAATCAGATCAAAAGCCTCACCGGCAAAAGTCTGATCATCAAGGAGTGCTGTATCGCCAAACATTATTGTTCCTGAGCTGTTAGTGATGAGTCCCATTCTTGCCGGTTGAAGAGACTCCTCCCAGTCCGTGCTCGGTGTACCGCCTATATATTGACTATTATATCCATATCCCCCGGCCCCGTCCTCAAAACCCGGATCAGGATCGACAAATGCGGGACATTGGCTGATTTCTCCCGCCTGCAAATAAGGGTAAAGAGGGCTGCCTTCCACTTCCCATGGTTCTTGTTCAGTATCTCTCACCCCAAACCAGCGTTGAAGATTATCCTGGGAATCTGCGGGCGGGAAAAAATCATTCCAATCATTCAGATACATCATGGTGGCCAGCCCAAGCTGCCTCCCATTACTGCTGCAACTTATTCGTCTCGCCTCTTGCCTGGCCCTTGCCAGCGCCGGCATAAGCATCGCCGCCAGTATGGCTATCACGGCAATAACAACCAGGAGTTCTATAAGAGTAAACAACTTGTTCTTTCCCGAGGCAAACATTCCATCCGATGGATACGTCCGGATTTCCCCAACCTCTTTTTTCGCCTTGAAAATCCTTCTAAGGAAGTTATTTACGTCATTACTGCAAACGGCCACCAACACAATTTCAAAACATATCATACGTTCTCTCCTTTCCCCCCTCGGGGAATAAAAAAGTAAAAAAAGTTTTGCATCAGGTCTCCTGGCTTACGCTTTTGTGGGCATATTGGGGTTCTGGTTCAATGCCGCACCTCCAGCCGCGCCTTCCCCCCTTCGGCATGAAGAGAGTGGCCCAACGGCGGCCGTTGTTGCGAAAACAGTTGCGGGGCAGCGGGAGAATCTCACTCCCTTCCCTGCTTACAAAACACGTGTCAAAAAGCTGCATAAAAAAATCCCGCAGAGGACATGCAGCACAAATCCTCGGCGGGATACCGTATTCTATCCACACTTACCGGTCAATATCTTTCATCACATAAAGCCCATACCCGGGGCGGATGAAAAAATTTCTTCATATCGAGCAGGTCTTCCGGCTCCCGGTCATAGCTTTCGGCCCCCGGCCTTCCCATCCCGCTCAAGGGACAGTGGCTCGTTATGAGGAGGCGCTCGCTACCGGTCACGGCGGCGGGTCCGCGACGGATTCTCACCGTCTTCCCTGAAAACTGCGAAAACACAGTCATCCAATCTCGACACGTAGAA
>JAGYMJ010000197.1 GCA_018400625.1 Planctomycetota bacterium | reverse complement strand
GAGTCTTTTGGTGTCACCATAGCAAGTCTATACAGATAAGAGACCTACAGTCAAAAAAGCCTCTGAAAAGGGGCTTATAGGCGTTTTTCGGGGGGTGTTTTGGGGCTGTAAGCCTTTAAAAGAGAAAAAAAGGTTATAACATTTATGCCACACGCCAATCGATATTTACTGACCGGTAGCGATTGGGAGTCATCGCTTAACCTGCATTTATTATTCCACGTTACTTTTGCTCTATCTCCGGCCGGAGCTCGATGGCCAATTCCCGAAAATTCCTGACCCGGTGAAAGGTGGCATGGTCGGCGTCATGGCGGTCCGGGATGTTGATGCTGGTGCGGGAGATAATGCATATGTCGTCCCCCTGTATTGCCGGCGTCGGGTACATGAACGATTGAGACAATTTGGAAGCCCGGACCACACATCCGGCCGGAAACCAATTCAAACCGTCAACACCATACATCAACATGAGCAGACGCCGGTCATTACCGCCCGGCCGTCCCACTTCTCCCTCCCAACCGAATGCGCCCTGTCCGTCGGCAGACAGGTTGGCCGCCATCCAGAACATGTCGGTGACTTCGTCCCGCACAATGCAGAACTTGAGATGCCCGCCCGGCATCGGGTGGTACTGGGTGAAGGACAGTTCAATGTCGCTGCCGTCGTCAACCACATCCAGGACGGCGCAAAGATTGGTGGTCGTTTGCCGGGCGGCCACGGCGCGTGCCAATACGCGCAGACTTCCGTTGACATCAATAACGTTCGGTTCCAGGTAACGGGTGACCTTACCGGCGAAATCCGGATTGATCAGTTCATCGGACATGCCCGGGAACGGAACGGTGTTGGAAGCTCTCCAGTTCGACGGGTTCATCAAATCAGACGACAGGTCACCTGCAACGATTTTTGGCCCCCTTTTCTTGCCGCAGCTCAGGTCATCCACAGCCCAGTAGATGAGGTTGTCTTTCATCGTCATTGCCGTCGGACAGTTCCAGAAATGCCCCTCGAACAAGGTCACCGGTCCCGACCAGTTTTCGCCATGATCATCGCTGCGCAAGAGCAGGAGGTCATCGTTGCGAAATTCCGTTCCTCCCCTGTTCGCAAACAGATAAACAACGCCCTGATGCAGGAAGGGGGCGGCGGAATAATAGGGCAATTCCGAAACTTTATTCCAGCTTTCTCCGTTATCGGCACTGCGGACCACATGCACAAGACTTTGCGCAGATCTTCGCTTTATAAGGGTTTCACGAGACAGCATCTTGCCGCGTGGCACGACCGGAACGATTGCCAGCCACTGCTCGCCGCCCAGGTGCACCAAGCCGCAGCCTTCCACATAATATTCCCGATCGGGGTTATGCCATACGACCGTATAATCTGAAGCTAAAGGTTTCTTCATGTTTTCTCCTTCATTTGGGGATATTTCCATTTCCAAATCAGCAGGGTGTAAGCCTGCTCTTCAATTGAATCCATAAAGTATTGTAACAGGGTTCACTGAATATTACTTCATTGGGCGCATCAATGCAAACCGTCCCTGGAGACCGTCCACCTGTAAAACCGGGCCAGGGTTTCGGGTGAAAGACCGATCGCACGGCCAAGCATAACCAGATGGTTGATCAGACTGCCGCGAAAAACCCCCAGTTTCTGCCAGCGACGGCCGGAGGTGGTCGCCGGCTCACTGAGTGTAATAACACGCCCGCATCGCCTGAGGGCTCCGCGCCGCCGAAAAACGGTTTCAGGTCGGGGGTGAGAAAGACGCTCATCGGCCACCCGCCGCTGCCGGTGAGGGCCTGAACATAAGACATGTATACGCTGTCCACATCGGGCCGCTCCTCGCGGTCCACCTTGATGGGAATGAAATGGCGGTTGAGGATATCGGCGACAGCGGGGTTTTCGAACGATTCGCGCTCCATCACGTGGCACCAGTGACATGTCGAATAACCGATGGAGAGGAAGACAGGTTTGTCGTCACTTCTTGCCCGTTCAAACGCCTCCTCGCCCCATGGGAACCATTCCACGGGATTATGAGCGTGCTGGAGCAGATAGGGGCTTTTTTCGCCGGCTAGTCGGTTGGAGTTTTCTGGAGAATTATTCATAAGATAAGTCGCTCTCATTCGAGTTAAAGAAGATAATAGCTCTATTCACTGAACCACGTGTTTCCCGGAAGGCGGACATCCTTTCCGCCTTTTTTTTTGTCGGGATGGTGGCGGGATACCGGCGCTCCCGGGGACAAACAATACACTGTATCGACATATTAGCCTGCGTTTCTAGCAGCCTGGCCGAAAAGGTTGTAAATGGTTTGTAGTGAGCCCTTTTA
>JAGYMJ010000196.1 GCA_018400625.1 Planctomycetota bacterium | reverse complement strand
CCACGAGGGGTATAGCAAATGATTGAGATAAGGACAAATTGCATGTTTTCGATTCCCATGCACTTCCGCCATAACTTATTGAAATCATTACGTCTGTATCCCTCTAAAACATCCACGAAACATCCACGACGATATCAACCACAATTTTCCCGTGGCGACGGTTTGGCCACGGAAAGGAGAACGTAAATGGAAATAACAACAGTCACACGAAAAATCTCAGGGCATAATTTTGACAACCTATCATTTACGGCAAACTTAGTGGACGGTGAACCTCCGGACGCTGCTGCTGTCACGTTGGATCGCCTCTGCCATCAGGCGTTAGAACGGATATATGCAGAACAGGAAAAATCAAGGGAGATCAAGCAAGAAGCGAATGAAGCGGTAAACATACTGGAAGAAGCATTGAGGCATGCAAAAGGGAGAGCAAACGAGGTGCCGTTTTGACTTGTTCGGAAATCCCGGGCGACTGAACCATCAAACAACCATCAAACAACCGTCAAACAATCTTTGACAGTTGGAGGGAGAACGTATGCGTTATATTCTCAGAGGATATCAACAGGAAGCAGTTGACGCTGCGGTAAATTTTTTCGAAGACAAAAATATCGGATGGAACGCAATCGAAATTTTACCAACAGGGTCCGGGAAAAGCCTGGTGATTGCGAATATTGCAAAAAAGCTGGATCGTCCTACTCTGATCTTTCAACCATCGAAAGAAATCCTTGAGCAGAACTTCGCCAAATATGTTTCGTATGGCGAAAGGGCCACTATTTATTCTGCATCGGTAGGCCAGAAAAAATTGTCCGATGTAACGTTCGCTACAATCGGAAGTGTAATAAAGAAACCGGAAATTCTCCGGGGTTTTGAATACATGATTATCGATGAATGCCACTTTGTAAATGCAAAACAGGGCATGTACCGCGATCTCTTGGCACAGTTAAGAGCGAAGGTCTTGGGGCTTACGGCAACCCCGTATCGGCTTGTTACGGACGGCTTTGGTGGATCAATATTGAAATTTCTTACCAGGACTAGGCCCAGGGTTTTCCGAGATGTAATTTATTACGTCCAGAATGAAAGTCTTTTTGACTCAGGATATCTCGCCAAGCTCAAATACAAATCTACCAACGGTTTCGATAGAAAACATTTAGTGCTGAATAGCACAGGCGCAGATTTTACCGATATGTCCGTCCAGAGGTATTATAAAAAAATTAACTTTAGGGCTAAAGTTGCCGAAGAAACAAATCGGCTGATTGCGGAACGCAAAGGGGTTTTGGTGTTCACCCGTTTCGTTGACGAATCAAAATATCTCGTATCGCGGATACCTGGCTCCGCGGTCGTAACCGGGAAAACACCCAAGAAAGAACGGGAAAAAATTCTCGGCTTGTTTCGAAGCGGTCGGATTAAAGCGGTCTGTAATGTCGGAGTTTTGACGACCGGGTTCGATTATCCTGAGCTCGATGCTGCTATCCTGGCAAGGCCCACGAGAAGTTTAGCCCTTTATTATCAAATGATAGGCAGAACGATTCGCCCTGCGGAAAATAAATCTCATTCCCTGATCGTGGATATGTGCGACAATTTTCGCATGTTCGGCCCTGTAGAAAAGTTGGAGCTGGTGGATGGTGGGAACGGAAAATGGTTTATCTCCAATAACGGGAAACAGCTTACCAATGTTTATTACGGAGAACGGCAATTGTAAAGAAACCCTTGGGTACCGGGAGAACAACAAATGACATTGATGTTCGGGCACTATGAAAATGTTGCTTTTTACGAGTGGAAACTTATAAAATTTCCCAAATCAAAGAAAAAAAGAATTCTGAAAAAATGGTGGGGAAACCCTAAAAATTATGAGATCAAGAGAATACCTTTAGGGAAAGAAGATCTTGAAGAGGGTTTGGAAATTATCACCAAACGATGGAGGACAAAAATTTGATAGATAAAAACGATTGGGCTGTCCCCGGTTGGACAGATGAATACGGCAATGTTAAGTGTAAAAAATGTGGGAGCTTACAAAGCCCGGGTCGAGCGGCATGCGCGAAATGTTGTCCACACAATACATTGAAATTCGTCGAAGATTGGCACGGCTACGGTTATGGATGGCAGTTGGCTGTTGAATGCGCCGACTGCGGGAAGTGGGACCTCCCCATCGAAAAGATCATCCGAGAGTATAAGGCGGTCAAAAAGTAGGCTTCCACACCTCGAAGATCAAATGATACGTCCCCCACATCCAAACAGCGCCGGCCAAGACGATCCCTATGTATAAAAGATTTTTTTTGCGCCAGCGCTGTCGCCAACTACCTGCCTTAATTATGTCTTAGCCTTACAAATCGCACTCTCTATCCAATCGATATAGGTGAGCACTTTAATAACCCCCTCTTCATCGAGCACGCGAGCTCCAACTTTCTCCTTGAGATCGTCTACTATCAATCCAATCAACGACTCCAACAAATCTCGGTCTGCCGGGTGCATGTCACCCCATACAATCCAGCCGACAACTTTTCCCTCGATTGCTGTCACTGAAGGGTCCTTGGCAGCGGACACGTAGGTTCTAACCTGCTTAACCATCTTGAGGGCAGCGTCTACCTTGGCCTGGTCATCGGCCAGAAAGCGGAGCACGGCGTACCTCACAGCAAGTTGCCCATACGGGCTTTCAACCAGGGATGTTGTATTTGTGGTTACGCATCCCGACAATAAGGCAATCGCTACGATTGCCAGCATCATAAATTGTACCGCTTTTTTAGTGACCATCTTCTTCCTCCTTTTAGATTAAAGAACCTTCTCCTAAAACTTCAAACCATTTCCATCGGATCCATTCATCACTCAATGTATCCGGATTCGTCCCGGCCCATTGTCCATGTCGTATCCCAAGCAAATGTTCGTATTTCGCCACAAGCTCAGAGCATACCGGCCTTTTGATAATTGAGAGCTTCGCCAACGGCGGGAAAAGGTGCATGGGGATCCTCCACCACGGATAACGTTGCCCGGTATGCTGGACAATCAAGCGTTTTAGGGCAAGGTCTATCTCTTGGGATGGAACCTCGATACATCGAGCAAAAATGATTTCTTCGCCGGTGTACTTATATAGATCGGACCGCTGGATTTTCCATAGAGCTTCGAACGTTTCGCCTTCTTCGTTAACAATTATACCGGCGTGTGAATATTTCGATTTCCCGTCCCGGCTCCAAAACCGCTGCACCGCATTGATCATTCTGCCAAGGCACATCGGGTTTCGCGTCGCGAAAACATCGCCGGGCCTGATTTCGATTCCCTTAACTTGTCCATCAGCTTCTAATCGGATCATGCGGCCCCCCTTTCTACAATGCTGATCGCTTGTCGATACAGATCAGCCCAAGATTCCCTATGAGGTTTTCCGGGGCGCCAACCTTCGACATAGTAGTCCCAGGCTTCGGAGATTTTACCGACGATAGGAATAGGCTTCGGCACCGTCCAAAGCAGGAGTCGGGCAAAGGCTGCGGCCAAGGCATCGTTGAACGCAATCGCGTCATAACAAGCATCCTCGTCGGCAGGGATACGGAGGACATCACAAACCCTGTGAGCAACCTTATGTGTCGTGTGGTGTTGCAATACACCCCGGACCCCGCCGCCCCTCTCGAACTGCCAGAAGCTCCGAGCCGGGGCATCTTCCGGTTCAAAACCTAATTGGAAACGATGTTGAAACCTAGATTCCTGGAGCCCGATTGCCACAAGCAAAATCCTCGCTTCCGGGCTATCCATCTTGGCCGGGAGCAATCTAAGCCCTGGCAACATAAAATGTTCTAAGATCATGGCAGACCTCACTCTGAGTTTGATATTATACGCATTATGCGTACCGATAACCCAAAAAAATATGTCTTCGTCAATTATTTTTTATCCAAACCTTAATGCCCCACCCAAGCAGAGTTAAAACACCGCCAGCCAAACTTATAAATAAGAAAACTGCTACGGAACCTCCTACCTTCTCCCCGAAGCGCCGGCCGCTGTTAATCATCCGAACGGCTCTGGAAAAAACTTCGACGCCAATGTTCAAATTACCGTCTCCTAAGTCCCGGAGCCTACCGATCAGGTGCCCCATTTCGCGACGATCTTCTGCGCTTAGATTGCACGCACAAGTCCCGTTCAGCTTTTCTTCGAGCTTCGCATCAATGGCCGAGGTAATTGCATCCAAATCTTGAGTTGATAATGGCATCTTGCATCTGACCTCCTATTAATTTTTCAAGCCCGCCTGCCTGGCTGCGCTGTCGTACCTTCGCGTTACATCGAGTAGCAACTGATATTTCGAGGCAGGCAGGTTTTCTCTGGCCCACCGCATAAAGTCTTTTTTCGCTTTTCCACTCGGCGTTCCACCTATACGGATAGGCTGCCGGGCTCTCATAGAGGCCTGCATCGAGGATCGAAGTTTCGGGCGGTCTTTGGGTTTCGTTTCCCTCATCGCTTCCCGGATAATCTCTCTTGCCCGGGCTCCTTCACCGAGGATAAGGGCCTCGTAAATTTTTTGGTTTATAGGGCTTCGTTCAGTTCTACCAAATCTGCCTTGAGTTGTTTGTCTCGCGACGATCCCGGCAAGGTCGGCATAACGGCGGGCTGTTTCCCTAATGTAGCCAACGTCTCTTCGGGCCATTTCAAGATCAACCTCTTTTATCCCCTCGCCGGCCAAGGCAAGTGCAGAGGCGGCCCCTCGTTTGGAGCTGCGGTAAAAAGCGAAAGCCCTCCCTGCAATCTGTTCAACGTCCCTGGCAGTCAATTTGCCTTGCTCGAAGAAACGCAGCCCGAGTTCTTTAGCAGCATCCAACGTGGCAAGTCCTGGGGGATCGAGGGGATTTTTAACCCGTTGTTGATCCCGGATGTCCAAACCGAATTGAATATAGTTTCCGAAAAAACCAAAGGCAGATGCAGCCATCATTGACGCGAAAAGTTCGTCGAATATGTAAGCCCATTTCAACGCCGTATCGTCACTTTCAAGGGCTTTCTTGAGTTCATCCCAATCCGGACCCGGATCGCTATAACCGAACAACATTGATCGTGCGGCAAGAATCGCTGTCCCGCCAGCGAAGGCACCGAGGAAATAACGGAACAGCGGCATGAAGGTTTTAACCCGGGCATCTTTATCCCCGATCTTGAGCTTTTTCCCGTTGACATAAATAGTTTCTCCCCCGGTGATCGAGGACACAAACGGCTTCAACATATTTTGCCAGAACATTCGTGTTACTTGCGTAGTAAACTTCTGATATTTAAAAAGAAATCTACCTTCTGGCGTATCTGCATAGATCGGGACCATATCAACCCGATAAGAGCCCTGGGGGATGTTCACCATCTTACGGAGATATTTCGAAGTTTCCTCACCATGCCCGTTTTCAAGAAGCAGCTTACGACTATCGATGTTGTTCCGGCTCATAAAGCCCAGGTATTTTTTCGCCTTTGAATTGTCCATGCCCTTTGTGTTCCAGGTATTCAAGGCGTCGTTCAATTGGCGCTTGGCTGCGATCATGGCCGTTGCCCGGATAATGTTTTCGGTCGGCGTATATCCACCGTATTTCATCGTCATGGCAGCGAACTTCCCGAGGGCTTCGGTCAACTTGGCGTCGGTCTCGTAATAACTGAAATTTTCAACTTCGGTATCTCGCAGGATTCGGAGCATATCTTTTTTCAAAATTCCAAGCTCCGTCCCTTCTTGCTGTATGCGGTCCCAATCAGATAAAAGCTCGGCATAGGCTTTTGCTACATTCTTCCATCCAAACATCTGAACGTTTAGAGTCGTTCCGCCGATGAGATTCAGCGCAGCGGTGCCAGGGTTCCCGAGCTGCGTACCTGTGGCAAGCAAGTTGAGGGTATTCATAACGTAGGTGTAGGGGCTCAAGGGACGCTGATTGTAGACACGATCCGAAAGCGTTCGGATATACTGCTTGGTATGATGGTCAAGCGTAGCGTTAATTGCTTTCTGGAAAGCATCTTTCGTAAAGGTGGGGTCGGTCACTTGCCCGAATTCTTCAATCTGGCTGGTCCTGGTACTCCACTTATTTGAATACCGCATGAAAGCATCCCAGGAATAATCATAAAACATTTCAGGGAGTTTTTTACCTCTGGCTTTTTCAATCCCGGCGAAGTAATCGTTTATAATCTCATCGGTGAAATAGCTCTTGATATATTTCAGCGCATCTTCCCTCTTTTCGATATGCCCTTCATCGATAAGGGCATCGACCATTTTTGTCCAAAGCTCCATGTCGTTGCGTGGGTTCTGCAGCACAGACTGAACTTTCGGGTCCAAAACCCGAGGCCAGAATTCTCCCGCTATTATTTTGCCGATCTGCCTCCATCCATTGATTTTAGAATCGTAGACTTTAACGCCGAGATCCTGGTTGACCTCACCCATCTTGTCGAACAGGTCGTGAATCGCCTCGGCTGCTCTGGCAAGCCTTGGGTTCTCCTTGAGGATCATCTGCGCTACTTCTTCCCTGCCGTTGTCGTGGTGCTTGAAATAGAGTTTAAAATCTGCATTGAATTTTTTTCGTTCAGCTCTTGTCATGCCGTTGAGAATCGGGCGCAGCTTACCGTTGATCCAACCTATACGCGCAGCTTCCTTGTCATAGAAGGATTCAACCTTATCGGCAAGTTTTACCAGAACCGGAACTTTACTCCGGCGCAGCCGATCTGTCGCAGATTCAAAAAATCCGGCGCCTTTCATCAAGGCTTTTGTGGTGGGGTCGATACGGACATCATCGAGAAGGAGCCCTTCATCGTCCAGTAGGTCTTCCTTGACAGCATCCTTCCGGACCTCTCCGAATACCGGGCCGGCGAGCTTTTCGCCTTTGACGGGTTCATCTTCTGTGGTTTCTTTGTCGGCTAAGATCTCTTCTTGCTCCCTGATAGCGTCCAG
>JAGYMJ010000195.1 GCA_018400625.1 Planctomycetota bacterium | reverse complement strand
CGACCCTCTCAGATGGCGCAGAATCAACAAAACCACCTCTACATGACTCATTGCACCTCTTTTGGAGGAACTGCTCTTAAATCGGATTTCAGGGTTCGGTATTTTAGTCGGAGAGGGGCTGAGAAGGCGTTTTAGTGATTTTGTGATATGCTCGTAAATAGTAGATAATGAGCATATAGCGGCCCGAAAAGTGGGATTGGGAGGAATTGGCCGATAAAGAGGTCAAAAAACAACCCTTATATTACTCTTCAGCGCCAATTGTATCTGAAAGCTTCTCACCGGCCTCTTTCATATCTTCACTGTCAATAGCGGTATAATAACGCGTCATCAGAGAAGAGCTGTGACCTAAAATCTGCTGGGCTACCTGTTCTCGAACGCCGCTTTTGGCGAGCAAAGTTGCGCAGGTATGTCTGAATTTATGGAAAGTGAGCTCTTCCAACTCCGAATGCTTTTTCCTTAGTCGCTTCAATCTGTTTTGCAATGCAGATACCTTAAACTGCTGCCCCTTTTCCCCCACAAATACGGGGTCTTCGGGGCTGGAATTCCCTTTTTCCTTTCTTTGTTTTTTCTGCTTTTCAATAATTTCAAGAGCGTTTTTGACCAGTGGAATAGTGCGCGGTTTACCCGTCCTGCTGCTTGTTTTGTGTTTATGCAGCCGGATTATTTTCGCACCGTCATCAATATCGTCCCACCTCAGATCAACAAGCTCGCCTATCCTCATGCCCGTGTGAAGAAGAAAATTGCATATATCCCCCAGAGGAGGGCTATCGCCGCAGAGTTTAATATATTGTTTGGCTTTATCCAGATTGAGGTGCTTCTGAGGAACATGATCGGGGGCATTCACGTGTGAGCTGACCTTCTCAACGCCTTTAACGGGATTTTCATTAATCATTCCATAATCGACGGCCCAGTTGTATACTCTTTTCACGGCACCCACCATTTTGTTTATGCTGCGGGCCGAGAGTCCGTTTCCCTTCATGTTATTCTTGACTGATTCAATGTCCATCGGCGAGATTTCTGTAGCAGGTTTATCTTTGTATGCATCAACGTCTTTCAATATATACTTGAGCCCGCTTTCATAGCTTTTTGCTGTTTTGGATGCGTTATTGTTCCGGCTGAAAGTTAAAAAATCCTCCGCCAGATCATTCAAACTTATGGTTTTTTCTTTATCTGGCTCTCCAGATTCAGCCGGTCGTTCGGTTCTTGGTTCAGGCCCTGTCTCTTCCATTTCTTTTTTACTCACCGGTTCCTGCTCCTGCACGAAATCTTCAGCTTGTTTGTGAGCCGAAAAGGCCCACTCAGTTATATCACTTTGATCCGATATATCATCGAGGGGTAGATTTCGAACATGCTCCCGGGCCTGTTCCCAGTCGCCCTCCAAACCAATTTTTGAGGAGAATACCCAGGGGTCGTAATCCAGATCAGGTTGGTCGGCAAAATATTCAGAGAAATATTGCCTTAAAACCGACTCGGGGATAGCGGGTTGGTCGATAAGGAAAGCCAGATCACGACCGAGATCAAACCATCTTTTCACAGTTCCCGATTGATTACTCCCACTTCTTAGCGATTGAATCCAGAGCCGGCGAAGATTCGGGTAAAATTTCACTTCGTTTTCCACCAGTTTTCGCATAATACCAGGAAGGGTTGTTACTGCTTCCGGATCAGTTTCGGGAGTGGCGCCCGGAAAATATTTAATGCGATCCTCAAAGCATATCTTCGGCCCGTTCCATTGGTCCAGGTCATAGGGGTTATCCGGAGCATCGAAGATAGTGCGCTCCATAAAATGCAGAGTTCGCGCTATGTCCGTTCCCAGTGCAGAGGGGAGGGCGTTGTTTTCATCCGCTTTGTTTATGGCGACTTTAGTAAATGCCCTGACCGAATCATTCCCGAGTTTTTCCAGTGAGGATTTAACATTTTTAGACAGTAGCTTTCTTGTGCTTTGACTCACCTGGTGGAAGGCGCACAAATTATTGCAAATACTTCCAACAAGGTCCCCAAAACCTTTCTCTGCATCCTCCCAGTTTTCCATCAGAGTGCGCCAGAGGGCAGAGAGGCGGACATGTTCGGCTTCTCCCGTCTTTTCATATTCAAGGATCGCTTCCATTTCATCCTCCATATCCAGCGCAGGGACGTAAAGAGTGAGCTTACGGAGGGATTCCCACATCTGCTCAGTGCGTTCCTCATCCATCATAAGCCAACCTTTTTGCAGGCATCCCCATACGCGTGTGGAGTGATACGCTATAGCATAAGCACCAGCACTTTCCGGCCCGATCTTGTCTTTACTCATATGGTTTTCTCTTTTTTTATCAATGTTTTACAGCTCCGGCCGCCTGCGAGAGTTTCTCGACTGCGTCCAGCATTTCGTTACTTGCGGTAGCCGTATAGTGCCTGGTCATAAGGGTTGAACTGTGCCCCAGTATTGCTTGAGCGACGCGTTCCGGAACCTGTTGGCGGGCCAGGTAGGTGGCGCAGGTATGGCGGAGTTTATGGAAAGAGAATCCGATAAGCTCCGGATGCTTTTTCCTGAGACGTTTTAACCTGTTTTGAAGTGCAAAAACTTTGAAAGGATAACCGCGATCGTTCATAAAAACGGTTTTGCATCGTGTTTTCGCTCGGAGTCCTGGCAGGCGTTTTTTTTGTTTTTCCAGGACATCAACGGCACGCCTGCAGAGGGGTATCGTTCGTGGGCGAC
>JAGYMJ010000194.1 GCA_018400625.1 Planctomycetota bacterium | reverse complement strand
ATGATCGGGGTTGCCCTTGATGATGATATCCCACCGGTTCCCCCACGAGAGGTTGTTCACCAGCCGGCTTGTCTTTTCACTGTCCGCATCGCTGCGCAGATAGATTCCGCAGTAAGCATTGAGGAAAGCTGTGGAATCACGAACCACATCGCCCCGGTGGCGCTGGACGGATATGCCGCCCTTACGCCAGCCGGCGAAAGGCGAATCGTTGGCCCAGGCCGTACAGCGCTCGATCACATTGTCCCCGCTCCCCGCACCCTGGGAACGCACCGCTATCCCGAAACCGTTCATCCAGGTATAACATTCACTGACAACACAGCGACCGGCATCATCAAGCAGTATCCCGTTGCCGATACCCGCTGAGGCATCGATCACATCGGTGTAACGGGCGGTATTGAAACCTGTCGCTGCCAGCCCCTGAATGACAACGCGCCGGGGTTTGGACAATTCCAGTCCGTTACCGGCGACGACGGAGAGCGTGTAGTGATGTGAATTGGGGTTTTGCCCATCGGAAGTCGACATATAGAGTTTCTCTTCATCCATATCATGATGGAACGTGCCGGGGGAAAAATCCAGCTCAGGGATATTCGGTTTGCTCTGGAAAATCGTCAACGTATCCTGTTCGTTAACCGTCTGGATTTCATCGTCAAGATCGACATCAGCAACATAAACGAAACGATAACCCTCCATCGGTTCAAACGTCGGGGCGGGGACATCGCCACGCAATACAACCGTCCCCGGGATATCCGCCCGGATAGTGGTAGGTGTCTGCGGGCTCCCCAATCCCGACCGCTCCACCGCCTCCCGGTATTCGCCCGGGCCGATGGTCAGTGTATCGCCCGGATTCAGGGCATCCACACCGCGCTGGATGGTCGCGAAAGGCTCCTTTCGGGTCCGTCCGTCGTTGGCGTCATCACCCTCGACGGCCACGAAATATTCCGTCGAATCAATGCCTTTATCTTCGCCGCCGGCGCATGGCAGAATGCCGGCCGACAACACGCAAAACGTCACCGTCAACATCGCCTTCCAAATATAAAGTCTCATACCTTACCCGCCTCCTTTTTTGAGGTTTGCCGTAAAATTCAATGAAGTGCGCAGTTTTCTCCCCACCGTTAAAGTTTTTGCCGAGTTTTTCCCAAAAAGCGAATTTCTTTTCCTGAAAATCGCCACATGATTTTCTTAACTTTTACACACAAATTTTTATGACTATCCCTAATTCCCATCAGTTGTATTGAAATGAAAATCCTCGAACGCCTCCGGCTGCAGGCCGATGCCGCGTTCGACAAGCTCCGGATTGGTCGCAAAAAATTCGTTGAAGGGGATGGCCCCTCTTCGCATGATTCGATCGACCGGATAGACAGGTTCTCCGTCCTCGGTCTCAGCCGGGACATCGGCGGCACCGAGAAACTCAGGATTGGCGAGTATCGAGTCCGTTTCACCGAGATATTCCTGCATCTCTGAAAAATCAGCGCGAACTATTTCTTCCATCTCGGGATGCGGATGATCCACCTCCCCCATATTAAATGCTTTACGGCATCTTTCAAAGGCCTCATCGCTGTACAGCACCACAATATTTTTTTCTTCCTGCGGTTCGCGAGGATAAAAACAATTGTTGCTCTCTTCAAAAGCATCATATCGGGCTAAATTGATCATAGGGGCAACGAATTTCTTGCGAAGACCATCGGTAAAAATGTTATTTTTTAAGGATACCGAAGCACCAGGCTTCTGGCAGAAGTGCAACTGCGTGATCATGTTCCGGAAGAAAACACAATTCTCAAAGCGAACATCTGAACAGTCATAGAAACGCGGTCCGCCTTTTCCGGAAGACGCCACACTGTTTTTGATGAGCAGGTCTTCGGAATGCAGCCCATACATGAGGACTCCATCCGGGGGGTAAGCCTTGTCATACTGACCGGCAAAAACCCGGGTCACTTCGATATCCCGCGCCCGCGAAAAAAAGAAGCGCATGGAGAGGAAATACATGCCGTCGAAACGCAAATGGGACTTCATGCAGACATTGAAGGCATCGCTGAGCCCCTCTCCTCTGAAAACAACCTTCTCACCGGGTATGGACTTGAAAGTTATAGGGGCCTCACGCGCTCCGGTGGCCCGGATGCGAACCTGCTCCTCGTAAGTACCGTCCGCCAGCAGCACCGTGTCGCCCACACCCGCCTGATCGGCGGCGTGCTGTACCGTGCGCCACGCTTCTTCGCGGCTCCGCCCGGTATTGCCGTCATTGCCGTCGGGCGCCACGTAATATACCTCCGGTTCGGAATCCTCCTCCGCCGTGATAAAGGTGAGAGTTTCACTCTCTATCTCCCCCCCGACCGTCTCCATCGTCGACGTCCGGGTTGCTGAGTGCTGGCCGAGAGTACGCTCCGACTCTTCAATCGCCTTGATACGGAAAAAATATTCCGCGCCCGGCTCCAGATCCGTCAGGCTGTAGGAGCCGAAGTAATCCACCTCGATCACGTCGGTGTTCTCCATCTCCGGCGTATCACCCCAGGCCAGGTGAACCCTGGACGGCAGCAAGCTCCTCCATTCGATATTGGCCGTGGTGGCGCTCACCGAATGCACCTCCGGCTCCGCGGTCAGACGCAATTCTTCCACGGGCGTCTCGTGCCTGTAGGGG
>JAGYMJ010000193.1 GCA_018400625.1 Planctomycetota bacterium | reverse complement strand
ATACGGGCATTTTTGAGGGTGTTGTCGTCATCTTCAAAGACTAAAGTTAAGTGATCACAATACAGTTCGGCATCATTTTGTTTGATCACTATACCGGTGCTCAGCCGCACGATGCTGTTGTCAATATAATGCTGCATCCGCCCCTGCCAACTGATTTCAATGTCCCTTTCATTCCAGATGATAGGGGCATCATCACCGGCCGTTGGCGCTTTGTCCTCTTCAAAATCCTCATAGCGCCATTCTGATGCCAGTAAAAGCAGCTTACCAGGCAGAAGCGATACTATATGGTCTTCCCGTCGGTTAATGGAGAACATTTGTGACAGCAGCTTCATGGGGCCGGAACCGACCATAGCCGGTTGACCTGACAGTATCATTGTGCCTTCTGATCTCCCTGAATCCAATGATTTACCGTTTGCTGAGTAAGCGTCAAAATGAAAACTCACATTTCCTGTTGCGTTGAGAGCGCCGGGGCTGCTGATATTTTCAGTGGCCAACCATTTTTTTTGCATGCTCAAGAGGTCGCATTCAAGCAGCATATCACCGGCCTCCATCCGGACATTGTCTTGCCAGTAAAGATCGTTTCGTAAATGGTGGTAGAGGAAAGCGCCATAGGATGTCACTTTCACATGCCCGAAGGGTGCATTGATAATGGGTTCATCCCGGCCCATGAACCCGAATTCTGTTTTTGTTGTGCGTGCGAGTCTTACCGTTCGCCATTTCAGATTAAGGTTCAATCCGTATCCGCTGAAGAGTTCGAAATCGGGTGAAATCGCATGTGGAGCGTGAACAGGCAACCCGCTAATCTGAACGAAACCTTCGGCGGTAATGCTGTTCGACTGCGGAGTTAAAATTGCCTTATCGGTGCTGAAATCAAGCCCGAACAACCTGCCCCTGACATCGTTTTGCATGGTGATCGGGCCGGTCTTGCCGTAAATTACCGCATTACGGGAAGTGATTTCGGCGTAATCAAAAGCCGCTTCATCCTCACTTCCGTAGGTAAGCGGTATTTCGATCGAGACGTGTTTCAGATGATAGGTACCATCATCCATAAGCACAGCTTTTCGGCCTTTGATCACGGCTGCAAGGCTGTCTTCATCGTCTTTCAGACGCTTTTCGAAATCATGCATTTCACTAATCTGCCGGGGCGGACTCTCTTGAACCTCCCCTATGTTCTCATCGTCTTGAGCTATTTCAGATGCGGTTGCTGAGTCGCCGGCACCGACAAAAAGCGGGGCAAAAAAGAAAAACAAAGGAAACAAAACAGCCAGGAATTCCGAAGGATGATATTTCTTATCTTTTGTTGTTTTCATGAGGGTTCCTTCAATCCCTGAGTCTATTCAGCAATTCTTCAATCGCTTCGACGTCTTCATCTGTTGCCGGTTCCCGTGCGGAAACGTTTTCAGCGGTGGCTTCATCTTGCCGGCCGATCAACTCAAGCGCACGCCGGGCGCCGGCCTTTACCCGCATATCCGGATCATTCTCGGCCCATTCGGACAGCAGCCGTCTCTGCTCTCTGCCCGGATGAGCCAACAGCAGCCTTACGAGTTGGAATCTGTTCTGCGGTTCCAAATTGGCCGATTCATCGCGAAATTTTCCGGGGTCTGAGATCAGCAGTCCGTTGACAGCTTTATCGATCTCTCTTACGAGCAAGCTTCGGGCCTCTTTCCGGGCCTGAACAAGCCTGTTAAGAGCCTTAACATCACCAAGCCGTCTTATCCCCGTGACGGCAGCCAATTGGATGCTGTCGGAGTCGGCGCCAAGCCCTTTTCTAAAAACACCGGCGGCCTGTTCGTCACGCCTGCGTGCAAGTTCGCCCAGCAGCATAGAGATCGAGCCGGAATCTCCGTTTTCAGAGAGCAATTCGGAAGCCAGGGTGCGGATAGATTCTACGGCGCGCTCCCCGCTTATCGAAGCCAACACCAGCACATGGGCCCTGCCGGCTTCGCCTTCGCGTATGATTTCAGCCAAAGGCTCAATCGCTTCATCACCGTACCCGCGCAGTGCTCGCCCCGCTCGGTACTGTGCCACCGGATCGGAGGCTTCCAGCATTTTGAGCGCGCGTTCCATCCGATCGCCATCGTCGGCATCATCTGCGGGATAATCAAATACAAGTTCCGCATCCAAACGGTCTCTTAAACTATTAACTTGCTCTTCCAAAGCACTTATTTTTCGGCTGAGATCACTTTCACCGTTTTCGATTTCGATTGGTCTTCCGCTTAATATGACTGAGACGGCGATTGTGCCGGCCAGGGCCATAACAACGATTATCCATTCATAGGCTCGCATTTTGTAGGCCTCATTACAAGGAGGGTCGTAATTCACATGATATTTAGCATTTATCTCACTAAAATCTACTTATGAATATAGACTACATTACTCTCTTTGTCAAATAAAGCTGCCGAAGAACCCGGCTCACGGCGCTCTGCGTTGAAACATGCAATTTGTGTGTTGGGAATTTATCGGTAGGAGGACTATAGCCGGTCGCTGGGAGCGGTTAGCAAAGGCGGAGAACGACCAGCGAATGTCCGCCGTCCGCGCCGGGTAATTGGACGTTTACCTTGCCAGTGTCAATAAGCGTACACCATTACGAGTTAGATCGGCGTACACTTTTACGAGTTGAGCGGCTCCGTATTTGATTCCTTTTTTGTAAAATTGTATAATTTCCATTGCCCGTGCGGAGAATAGGGCTCTTGCTGGGAAGCAACCCGAGCGCCGACACGGGTGACTATGCGTGAGGGCCGTTTCTTTCGAGAGACGGCCCTTTTTTCTTTCCTGTGTTGCGCCTTCCCCACCCACGCATATGTCCTCAAAGCGATAAATCCCGGGGGTTTGGGGGCAGAGCCCCCAAGGGGATGTCGGAAAAATTTCGCTTTTGCTTTTTGCTCTGAATGGATATTTATACATGGTTATCTCGTTTTTTTGCTAACATCTGATCGAAGTCCTTCATACGATAGCTTTTCCCGTCTATATTGAAGAGGTGTGCCTTGTGCAGCAAACGGTCCAAGATCGCCGTTACTGCAAGTTCATCCTGGGCAAATATCTGTCCCCAGTCAAGCACAGAACAGTTGCTGGTAAGGATCGTACTGCCTTTGGCATAGCGCACAGATATGAACTGAAAAAACAGATGCGTCTCGAATCTGTCCAGTGCCTGATAGCCGATTTCGTCAACTATCACGAGGGCGTTTTTAACATAGGCTCGCCCTTTTTGCTTTGATACCGGTATATCAGTACGCTTTTTCAGTTGCGCAAGCAGCTCCTCCAAGGTGTAGTAAATGACACTGTGGCCGATCTCTATGGCTCGCACTCCCAGCCCTACGGCCAGGTGAGTTTTCCCGACTCCGGGAGGGCCGAAAAATAGTATGTTTTCTCCCCGGCTTATGAACTCGCAGTCAGAGAAAATATCTATGCGCTGCTTCTCCACAGACGGCTGAAACAGAAAATCAAAATTGTCCAGTCGCATCCCTTTTGGTAGCCCCGAGACTTTTAATGAGGAAGCGATGCGCCGCTCTTCTTTTGCCTCAACCTCAAGACTGAGTATACGGTCAAAAAACTCCAGCGGTGAGCTTTTCTCTTTTGCAGCCTCTTCAGTCAGGTCAGGCAGCATCTCCACCGTATTGTCCAGCTTCAGTCTTTCCATTTTCCTCTTTACTTGCTGCATGCTCATACTATAGACTCCTTTATTATCTCGTGGTATATATCACACTGTCTTTTGGCAACATCGATGCCCCAGTCGCGAACGGTGTCGCTGATATGAAGATCCGCATCGCTGAGCACCTCCTCTGAGAGCATAACCATCCCCTTCGTCTTTTCCAGAAACTCAAATCGCGCGATCTCTTTCCCGTCGTGATAAATAATCACCTCTTTCCCGGTATTCTGGCATAGAACAAAGCGGTCCCTGTAGATGCCCGGAACCTGATAGTAATTACCGCCAAAATATACCGTTCCGTCTCGTCGCACCTTCATCCTGCTCTCTTTGACCGGCAGGAGCGGAAAACTCTTTGGGAGGGGACGCAGCGCTTTTTTCTCATATGCATAACTTGCCTGCACACTCAGACCGGTGCTGCCGCAGCGCCAACTTTTTTCAAGTTCACCTGCCTCTTCTCTTACTCTACATTCAAGTTCTTCCAGGTTTTTGAAAGCCCTGTGAGCAAGATCGAGGCGACTGAAAATATCCCTTATGCGCTTCTCCACCTTGCCCTTATCAGTTGCCTTCCCAGGTCTGGCGGGAAAACCCGCTATGTTAAGTTTCTCCAGATATCTACCATACTCCTTGTTCAACACCGTTTTGCCGCCTCGCCAGCGTGTTACAGCCGATTTAAGGCAATCCGTGCGGATCACCACCGGAAGCCCACCAAACTCTATAAAAGCCTGTTGGTGTGCGCTTATGAACGATTCTAAATCCTTTTGATAACTGAATATTATCGCTGGCTTACGGCTGAATCCAAGTGTGAAACAGGCCGCCTGAACTTTTCTCCAGTTACCGGGCTTCATCATCTGAACCTTTATATCTTCCTTCCAGTCAAAGAACATCAGCTCACCCGGAGGAGTTTCCATCCTGATACAGCTTCCTCGCTTGAAATACTGCGGAAAGTGCTTTCGAACATACCGGCGCAAAGCGTCGTATGACATGGAGTAGCCGTGATAACGTGTTAGCATATCAAAAAGACATTTTAAACTCTTTTTGTGATATCTGTCGGCGTTATCTTCAAGCCATGAGTCTATTACGGGATGGTATTTGTCTACCTTCGATTTCTTCTTGCTGCGCCCGTCCACTTGGCCTGCGTTCGCTTTTTTTATCCGATAACGTACAGCACCTTCGGTTACACCGAGTAAGTGTGCTGTCTCACAATTTGACTTGTTGACTTTTTTCATTCTCTTGATACAATAAATGTCAGCTTCCACCAGTTTCGGCATCCTGCTCTCCTCCTTTTTCTTCCAGGTTAAAGGATTAAAGAGAGTAGGATGCCATTTTTTTTAACCTTTTTCAACTCGTAAAAGTGTACGCCGATCTACTCGTAATATAACACGCCTCTTAACACCTATCACTGAACCTCCTGATCTGGATATTGAGGTGTGGCGAGACCCTACTTTAGATGCGAAAGAATCAAATATATCAAACCCGTTTGTAACTGCTGACCCTGAAGTTCCTATGGTCTTTGTAGGAGAAAAATTTGAGAACCCTCTCCCCCATCAACAAAATCTTATCCGATCATCAGGAGGCGCTTTAAGACCGGACGCTGTAGGATGGCATAAGGGAAATCACCGCAATGAAATATATGAATACAGAATAGATCTATGGTACCAGAGTGAATCAAATGACACCCGCCAAATGATGAAAGCAACCGTATGTTCACATGAGATGGGACATTATTATTTTGGGCACGATTCCACTCCAGGGAATGTTATGAATACAAGCCTGGCAGATAATATAGACCTTTTTAGGGCTGGTATAATGCCAAACTTTACGACGGAACAGGCAAATAAAATTATTGAAACTCTTATTGAATGAGGAAAAAAGAAAATGAACATTTTCAATCAAATAACTTTTAAGAAAGAAACGATTGTGTTTTTAACAATTGTCCTCTTAATAGGCTTTGCGCACATAGCCGTAGCAGAATATCCGGTAAGATTCCCGTCTGTACCGGTGTCGGAAGAAGCAGAAGAACCGCTCATTATTCAGTTGGCTACACCCTATGAGCAGGTTAAATACAGAAAACCGGTAGAGATGTTCATCCGTATCACCAATATCAGAAAAGAGCCTTTAAGACTCAGCACAGAAGGCGGTTTTTACTGGAGTGGAGGGGGAATAGAATCGGCTATCCGATGGGATATTAATGTGAAAAATAACAGGAACAAAAGTGTGGATAATCCGTGGTTTGCGAATGCCAAAAGTCCAACAGTCATTCTCCAGGAAGAGGAGTCAATAACAATCAAAACTGTTGACAGGGTTTTTCCTGCTCCAGGCCATTACGAGTTATCCATTGAATTTTTGTTGTGGGAATCAGAAGACGACAAAGAACCTAAAAGGGTTGAATCAAACTCGATTGATATCGAGATTATTGAAAAACCCCTTGATAAAGAAGAAAAAGCAGCTCTGGAAAAAGAATTTGAAAATATGTTGGAATATATGCGGCTTCCTGAGTATGATAGCAATGGATTCCCGCTTAGGAGTATTGTAATTCCTAAATTTCTCGTGGGAAGTCCATATTCGGTCCCATTTCTGGAAAAACAATTGCAGACATCAAGGTCTCCCATTATCCGGGCTCGTAGTGCGGAAATCCTTGGTGCTATTGCGGACATTGAAAGATCGACTGAATTTGGCTATCAAAGAAATACATCGGCAGCCGATGTTATTGTCAGTTGCCTAACAACTGAAAAGAATTCGCAAGTGAAAGAAGCGCTTATTAAGGCTGTGGGATGGTTTGAAGATGAACTGGAAAAGACACAGAGAGAAAAATTACGAACTAATCTTGTAAAGCTAATAAACGATGAAAATGAAGGAGTCCGTTTTTGGTCGGCATTGCAGATCCTGTTAATGTTTCCTGAAAACCAAAACATTGTCAGGTCCCGATTAACGGAAGCCCCTGATTTCGTTTCAGAATCACGTTATAGAATATTGGAGCAAAAACTTGCTACGAACGACGAAAAATAAAAAGGAGGGTTTTCGCTTGTCGGATATGGCGCTTGCGACATTCGAGCCGGAATGGGCCGAGGAACATTACAAGTGGCTCCTCCGGGGCGAGGCCTCCCTGTCGGAGCCTTCGGCCGAGCTTGAGAGTTATCTCATATTCAGGATGGGGCAGGCGCTTAAATTTCAGGACCGTAGAGAAGATTCGTATGAATATTTGGGACGGCTATATGAAACCCGTTACTCCGAATATCCT
>JAGYMJ010000192.1 GCA_018400625.1 Planctomycetota bacterium | reverse complement strand
CGGATCACGGCAATATCGAGGCGTCAGGTTGTGGCCGACCCGCCGAAGGAGCCGTGGCGGATCTCCGCGGAGAGCGCGCTCGAATCTATTCCGATTCCTTATTGCGCGCTCAGGTTAAGCAAAAATTCCCAGACGCTATTGAATGGCCACCTATTGGGCTACCGGAAGACTATCTGCCCATGCTTGCCCCTCCTCGCAAAGCATTTGTCCGCAAGACCGAAAGCCTTGTCGGACATGGTGGCGCTTCTCTTGAAGAACTTATTGTCCCTCTTGTTGAGATCGAGAGGAGGGACACATGAACAAACGAAAAGCCCAGATCGGCTTCAGCCAACGCATCAGGCTCGAATGGTTCGAGCAGACAGCCAATTTGATACTGGCCGGAAACGATAAGGCCACAATCAACGACTCGCTCAAAGATCTGCTGCAGAACAAGGTGTCAGTCGGTGGAAAGTCCGTCAGGGGCAATAGGGAAAAGGTTATCACCATTCTCTTAAAGACCTGGATCACCGTGCCTCGTGAATTGGAGAAGTTGCGGGATGAGGGTCTGGAGATACTCCAGGGATTACCGCGCAAAAACCGAATTGCCGTTTATTGGGGCATGACACTGGCGGCTTATCCCTTTTGGGGTTCGGTCGCCGCCCACACCGGCAGACTGCTGCGGCTTCAGGGAACAGCCGCTGCAGTGCATGTTCAGCGGCGGGTAAAAGAGGATTATGGAGAACGCGAAACCGCATCACGGGCCGCCCGGCGAGTGCTTCGATCATTTATCGATTGGGGCGTTCTGAACGAGACGGGCGACAAAGGCGTCTACAGCCAAGGGGACCAGTATCCGGTTGAAGACCCGAGGCTGATTGCCTGGATGATGGAGGCATCCCTGCGTACCAGGGTGAACCGGTCGGCAGCCATAAAGGACCTGCTCGACAGCCCGAGCATCTTTCCCTTCCGATTGGCACACCTTTCAGCAGAGCAGGTACTTTCCCTCTCCCCTCGCTTGGACATCCTGCGGCAGGGGCTGGATGATGCTCTTGTGATGTTGCGTGATTTACATGAGGAAAGAAAAGGAAGAAAGGTGATGAGTTGTGGGGTCTTCCTATAAACGTACATAAATGCTAAACCGAAGGGACTTGATATCCAGCTCCGGAAAACAGCCTCACCCAAGTCTTTGATAAAGAGGGCATTTGGCACAAAGAGGAAAAACTGTGAGAAAAAAAACATCTGGTATGAAAAAGTCGCAGTGCATTGCATATCGGCGTCAAGAGCGATGTTATAATTTTTACAGTTTCGTTCGCCTCCCAGTTAAGAACATTGCACGAGTAGACTGAAAAGCAATATCATCCAATATTGTTTCAGGTATTTTTAGAAATTTTCCTATCCAATATGCCATAAGTCCCCACAGCAGAGCAGTGTTGCGCTCCAAATCTCTATCTACAACTCTTTTACTTTTGAGTTTTTGTCTATAATGCGTAAGATAGTTTCGCGTATCTTCAATTTCTTGAATGATTTTTTTTATATGCTGGCGGGGCTCATTCGGATTATCTATTGCTGGCCATAGGCATCCACTCTGAACACCATCAAATAAATTTTCAAGACGACTTCGTAATGTTAATGAATTTAAGCCTGATATTCGATTCAGTGTAATTTCTCTCAAACTTTTAAGTTTTTCCAACGGCATATTGCAATCAAGATCGGTTTTATCCGGTTCAGGTGTATTTTTTTGGAACCAGTCTACAAAAGCCTCCCATTCTGTTTTAGAACAGTATTTATTTTTTTTATCAAATACAATTCCATGAAAATGTTCTAAAGTTTGTACAATTCGTAAGAATAAACTATCTTCGTACACTCCGTCATTTAGCAAGATCTCTTTGTATGAATTTATTACCACATCCAGTTTTGATCTGTTTTCAAACCATCTTTTGATGAATTCAGAGAAATGATCCTTGAATTTATCGTAACGTGTACAATATAGACTTGAATCTGTTCTTATGTACGATGGGACGTCAACACCTAAATATATCATATATTGCTTTGGCTCAGAGGGAAATTTGCTATCTGATTCTTTATTGAAATTTTCTGGGAACAGGAATTTAATTCAGTGCCAGAATCAG
>JAGYMJ010000191.1 GCA_018400625.1 Planctomycetota bacterium | reverse complement strand
GATGCCACGGGGTTCACTGAGGACTTACCATCAGCCCATGGAAAAGAGCAGCTTTACGGCAAAAAACGGAGCCGGGCCGGGGCTCAGCGCCGCCCTGAATCCATTATCTCCTGATGGGGATGGAGGCCGTCACGTGGATTGAGACGCGCACTTTCCGGCAGCGGCAGGGTGTTTTCAAGGAGCGGATCGTCCGTATGCTCCATCCATTCATGCAGGCTCTGCTTCATCCGCCCCAGCACATGCTTATACTTCTCGTTATTGATGAGGTTGTTTTTTTCATTCGGGTCGAGTATCAGGTCATAAAGAGCTTCAGAAGCGGGCTGATGGTCCGTCCAATCATGTTCTAACCACAATTCTTTGCAGGGACTCGCGTCGCAGTTAGGCAGCACCGGCCCGGTTCTGTAGTCATAACGCCGTATATATTTCCACCGTTGGGTACGCACCGCCCGCATCGGCTCGTAGGAGGCATGGTAGTTCACTTCGGCAAAGACGGCGTCTCTTGTTTCTTCCCGATCGCCGGTTATCAGCGGCATGAACGACTCACCCTCCAGCCAGTCGGGTTCATCAATCCCAAGGAGTTCGCATATAGTGGGGTAGATATCGACCTGACTGACCATCGCATCGACGACCTTTCCCCCCTGGAATCCTTCGGGCCCGCGCATGATCAGCATCACCCCCAGCCCCGAGTCCTCGAGATTGCATTTCATTCGCGGGAACGCTACGCCGTGGTCTGTGGTACAGACGACAAGCGTATCTTCAGCGAGTCCGCTGCGTTCAAGCGCCTCCAGAACCACCCCTATCTTCCGGTCAAGCTCCCGTGCCGACTGTTTGTACCGTGCCCAATCTTCGCGGGTCGGCGGGGTATCCGGAACCGGTTCGGGCGGCATGCAGTACCGGGGGTCCTCATCGGGGTGGTGCTGAGGAAATGTCCTGTGTGTCTCAAAAAAACCCACCGACATGAAGAAAGGTTCTTTCGGCGCATTATCGAAAAAAGCGGCCGCCGCCGTTTCCGCATCCTCCCGCTTCCGGCAGAGGCATTCATCGTAACCGATCGTTTTCCATGCCTCATCGCCGGTCGCCAGGTGCTGTATGCCGGACAGAACGGTATGATAACCTTCTTTTTTCAAGGTGTTGGCCAAATGCTTGCCGTAGTCATTAAGGGCGAATCCGCGATGAGCCAGTCCAAGCATCCCGTTGGCGTGCGCCGATTGGCCCGTGAGGAGACAGGCCCGGCTCGGCGAGCAGGTCGGGTTAGCGGTAAAAGCCTTGCGGAACAGCACGCCTTCTTCGGCGAGCATCTGGATACAAGGCGTGTTGACGGCATAGCCATACGGCTGGACATACCTTCCCGTATCGTGCGAATGGATATAAAGGATATTCATCTGTCTTCTCCTAAAATAAAAATGTTGGTAAGTATCCAGTGAACAACGTGGCATCCTATGTGCTTAGTTGCATAACGAAGGATAATCTTTTTGGGCCAGCTCCGCTCCGTAAGCCAGGGCTTTAAGATTGATATCGACGTTGTTCGCCTTTCCCTTGCTTTTCAGCAGATCGCTGACGGCTGACAGCATCGTTTCAAGACGACAGACGGGTTTGAGGGTAATCAAGGCGCCCAGCATGATCATGTTGGCAACGATAATGTTGCCTAAATCGGCGGCGCTTTCTGTGGCCGGCAGCCTGACAACATTCTTCGTCTGGACATCCGCCGGGTTGTAACCATCTATCAGCGAACTGTTCATGATCAGGAGTCCATTTTTCTTGATTTTTTTACCGAAACGCCGCAGGGAAGGTTCATTCAAGACAATCAACTCATCCGCACAGCACGTATCAACAACCGGACTGCCAATTTCACTGTCCGATATAACGATATGGCAGTTAGCGGTTCCGCCCCGCACCTCGCTCCCATAAGAAGGAAGGAAAGAAACATTTTTGTCTTCAGCCAGACAGCATTTACAGAGCAATTTACCGGCCGTTAGTATTCCCTGGCCGCCAAAGCCTGCAATAATAAGTCTTTGTTCTAAACCAGCAACTTTTGATTGCATAAAAAACTCCTTTTACAGATCAACCTTACAGCAATTATCACCTATAATATTGGGGAAAAACAGGAAATAATTCAATACATTGTCATTATTCTGATTATACTTCGTCTTTATAAACACCGAGGGGAAACGTCTTAATCATTTCATTTTCGATAAAATCATTACATTCAGCGGGTTTTTTGCGCCAGTATGTTGGGCATTGTGAGAGCACTTCTATCAGGGAAAAACCGGTACCCTTGATCTGATTTTGGAACGCTTTTTTGACCAATCTTCGCGTTTTTCGAACATTCCGGGGAGAGTTTACGGCCGTTCTGGCCAGCAGTTTAACCCGTTCAAAACCTTGAAGAAGCTCGCATATATCAATGGGCGGCCCCTCCTGTTCCAGTTCTCGACCGCGGGGAGTCGTGGTTGTGATTTGGCCTAACATGGTGGTCGGCGCCATCTGGCCCTGGGTCATAGCGTAAAGTGCATTATTGATGAATATAATGGTAATATTCTCCCCCCTGTTGGCCGCATGTATGGTCTCAGCCATTCCGATGGACGCCAGGTCTCCGTCACCCTGATAGGTAAAAACGACTTTGTCGGGCTGCACACGTTTCATTCCGGTAGCGACGGCAGGGGGACGGCCGTGAGCGGCTTCACTCCAGTCGATATCAATATAATCATAAGCCAGGACGGCACATCCCACAGGCGCGATCCCAATGGTTTTTTCCCTGATCTGAAGTTCATCGATGAGTTCCGCTATTAAGCGGTGCATGATAGCATGCCCGCACCCGCCGCAATAATGGGTTAACTCATCCCGCAGACTCTCAGGTCGCTGGTAAATCGGTTCTAAATGAAGGGTTGCCGTTTTGTCCATTTTTCACTGCTCCTTAACACTATACTACTTTGTTGATGAGTTATTTACAAGGGAAAGCAACTTTTCCCGTATAGCCGCTTCAGCAGGAATACCGCCCCCCGGGCTATCCATAAGGTAAATTGTAGAGCGTCCTTCAAGAGACAACCTGACATCCTCCACCATTTGGCCGGCGTTCATCTCTACCGTTAAAACGCCCTTTGCATCGGCGGCATAATCTGCCAGTTCTTCATACGGGAAGGGCCATAAAGTTTTGGGACGGAACATCCCCAATTTACCTGCTAAAGCCTCGGGCGGATTGAGTGCTGTTCTTTTCGATGCGCGTGCGGAGCTGCCGAAAGCTACGAGAACATATTCGGGGTTTTCAGCGCCGAGAATTTCATACCGAGTTTCCCGCCTTGCGATTTTTTCATACTTGGCCTGCAGCTTACGGTTAAACCGTTCCAGGCGTTCCTGTTCCAGGTAAAAAGAATGAATGACATTTCTTTCCCGCCCTTTAGCGCCGGTAAGCGCCCATGGCTTCGGCACAGGGTCCGGTTTGTTTTCACAACAAAAAGAAACCCCTTCCATCAGTTGTCCGGTCATCGCATCACTCAAGATAAGAACGGGGGTTCTGTATTTATCGGCCAGGTCGAAGGCGAGAAAAGTCATATCCGCCATTTCCTGGGCCGATGCGGGCGCCAGCACGATACAGCGATAATCACCATTCCCCCCCCCGCGTGTGCTTTGAAAGTAATCGCCCTGTGCGTTCCCTATTCCTCCCAGCCCGGGGCCGCCCCGCTGTACATTGATAATCACGGCAGGCAGCTCGCTGCCGGCCAGATAGGATATGCCTTCCTGTTTGAGACTGATGCCGGGGCTGCTTGAAGAGGTCATCGCCCTGACTCCGGAAGCCGAAGCCCCATAAACCATGTTGACGGCGGCAAGTTCACTTTCCGCCTGAACGAAGCTTCCGCCCCTCAACGGCAGTTGGTCGGCCATATAAGCAATCAATCCATTCTGGGGCGTAATAGGGTAGCCGGCATAGAATTGACACCCTGCCCGTATAGCCGCTTCCGCCGCGGCCTCATTGCCTGAGATCAGGACTTTATCTTTTTTTGACTCACTTACCATTTTTTTCTTCATAAATCTCTATAGCGCCCTCCGGGCACATTGTTACGCATTTCAGGCATGCATTACACGCGATATCGGGTTGATCGCTCACCGGCAATACTCCCCTTTCATTCGGCGCTGCCTCCAGATTTAATTTTCCCTGCTCACACACATTGACACAAAGACCGCATCCTTTGCAGTATTGCGTAAGCAGTTTAACGTGAATTTTTCTCTTTATCGTTTTTGTTTTCGACATAATTCGGTTGTCCTCTCCATCCAAGTTTGTCACGCAGAGTTTCAAAAAACGTTCTATCGTCCGTTTTAATGAGCTTAAGAGGGATGTCTGACTGGTGTATTTCGACAGAGTCCCCTTTCACCAAAGGAATGAATATCTGACCATCTACCGTTAAAGCGGGCTGTTCGGAATAATCTTTGGGCCGCAATTTAATCTCTGTCTGACCGGATAAAACTATAGGACGGTTGCTCAATGTATGGGGGCATATGGGACAAACAACAAAAGCATGCATATCCGGGGTTAAAATGGGGCCGCTGGCGGCAAGACTGTGGGCGGTGGAGCCCACCGGAGTAGCAACGATCAACCCATCGGCCCTGTAGGTGTTGACCCATTTGTCACCGACGATCAAATCGATCGTCAACAGACGGGAAAGAGCCGTGCGGGAAATAACCACGTCGTTAAGCCCGATGACGTCTTCCAGCACCTGTCCTTCGCGCCACAGCCTGCATTTAATCATCATGCGTTCGTCAATGGCATAATCCCCATCGAATACGCTCTCAAGCACGTCGAAGGCATTTTCTGTTGTTGCCTGTGTAAGAAAACCAAATTTCCCAAGATTGACGCCCAGAATCGGCACCTCATGTTCTGCAAAATGCCTCGCAGCCACCAACATTGTCCCGTCTCCGCCAAAGACCAGCACACAATCCGGAATAAAGGGGGGGAAACTGTAAGCTTCACCTTTCCGATGCCGGACGTCTTTATGTACCTTCACGCGCTCCTCAAGCCACGGCATAAACTTGTCCAGGGACTCCTTCACCTGCGGCTTATCAGCAGAAGCGATAACATGTATCTTTTCTATGGGCGAACTCAAGACTTATTCTCCAATTCAGAGCTGTCAAAAACTTCTTCATCAAGCTCACCTTCGAGTGATTCGACAAGTTTAACAACCCGGGACTCGGCATTTTTCAACAGCTTCCGGCACCTTTTATATGTTTTTATACCTTCTTCATATAACTTCAGCGATTCGTCCAGAGGCAGGCTGCCTTGCTCAAGCTGAGCAACTATTTTTTCAAGACGCTCCAGGTCTTTTTCGAAGCCCTGATGTTGCTGATCTTCTTTCTTTTCATTATTTTCATATTCACACATAGTACTATATGATTACCTTTTTCCCATACATTTTGCAAATGAAACGGTTGAACCTGACTGAATATTATACCACGGAAGTGATTCCTGACACGATTCCCGAAGGCTTAATGCCAACACATCAACGTGCAGCGCATGGGGAGATAAGTTCAGAATTCATTTTCCCGTCATCGATCATTTATAATAATCATATTCAAAAAAGAAATCAATACAAGTAAATATATTTAATTCTTCTTAAGATATTTCTTTGAATAATTGACCATACACTTGACAAAACACCCTATAAACGGTTCAATATCTTATAATACAGTCGGAATATCACTCAATATTATTTCTTGAAAAAACACACACCTTTTAATCAGTTTAATTTTTAGGAGAAAAAAATGTCTGAACCAACAATCAAAGATGTAAGTCCCGTCATGGCTTTAACCTGCCCTTTTACAGGCCCTTACAACCAAACCAGCGCTGTTATGGATGAAGTGATGGCATGGCTTCTTCAAACCGGGCATCCTTACAGTGGAAACCCCTTCGCCATTTATTATGAGGATCCTGCAAAAGTTGACGAAGATAAACTCAAAGCGCAGATATGCCTGCCGGTGGCTGAAGCCCTGGAAAAGACCGGTGAATATGAACAAAAAGAAGTCGAAGGCGGAACTTTCGTCTCCCTCAGGCATGAGGGCCCCTACGATGAGATATCCAGTGTATATGAAACCCTTTTTGACTGGATTAAAGAAAATAATTTTGAATATCTTGAAGAGATGGGCACACGCGAAATATTCCTTAAAATATTAGGGGAAGTCGATACTAGCGAAGAACTTCTGACGGAAGTTCTTGTGCCGGTTAAAACGAAATAACTTCTATAAAAGCTCATTTGGGGGGGGCGCCTTATGCAATATCGAGAAATCGGCAGAACAAATATCAAAGTCAGCACGGTGGCCATGGGGTGCTGGGGCATTGTTGGAGATTTCAACTGGGGTCCGCAAGATGAAAGCGATGCCCTCAATGCGATAGAGACCGCTCTGGACACCGGAATTAACTTTTTTGATACTGCTGAAAGCTATGGGAACGGATACTCCGAAGAATTGCTCGGAAAAACACTGAGCAAAAGACGAAAAAATGTTGTTATCGCTTCAAAAGTAGCTCCTTCCAACCTGGAACCTCAGAAACTCGTCCAGGCATGCGAAAACAGCTTGGAAAGGCTAAAAACCGACTATATTGACATTTACCAAATACACTGGCCCAACGTTGATATTCCTTTTGAAGATACCCTGAATACTCTGGAAAAGCTGAAAAAAGAAGGCAAGATACGGGTGGCCGGCTGCTCAAATTTCGGACCGAAAGACCTGTCTGATGCACTTGAATACGGCCGGCTGGAAAGTAATCAGGTCGCGTATAATCTGCTCTGGCGTGGCATAGAATTTGAGGTGCAGAACCTTTGCCGCGAAAAGGACGTGAGCCTTTTACTCTATTCTCCCCTGCTCCAGGGTCTGCTTACCGGCAAATTCGACAAGGCCGATGATGTGCCGGCCGAAAGGGCCAGAACGCGACATTTCAGCAGCAAGCGCGAACATACCCGGCACGGTGAGCAGGGGGCTGAACGGCTGACCTTCCAGAGTATCGATAAGATCAAACAAATATGTGAAGATATCGGGCGGCCAATGGCGCAGGTCTCCCTGGCCTATCTCCTCACACAAAAAGGTGTTACAAGCGTAATAGCCGGCATGAGAAATGCCGGGCAGGCCGAGAAAAACGCGCAGGCGGCCGACTGCCGCCTCACCCAAAGTATTCTTGATCAACTCTCCGATGCCACAGATGAATTAAAAGCATATTTTGGCGATGCTCTTGATATGTGGGAAAGCGAAGAAAGGATACAATAAAACATGTCGTCTGTCTTGGTGATGAATACGCTTCAATGTCATTTAACTCCTCACAACCGCTATAAAGTGAACGATCAACACAAAAAGGTCGCCCTCATCACCCTCGGCTGCGCTAAAAACACCGTAGATTCCGAAATCATTGCCTCCATCCTCCAAGATGCCGGAGTGGAGATATGTGAGAAACCCGACCGCGCTCCCGTTGCGATAATTAATACTTGCGGTTTCATAAAAGATGCGAAAGAAGAATCCATCGATACCATATTGAGTATCGCCGGACTCAAAGAATGCCATCGACTGAAAAAGCTTGTTGTATGTGGTTGTTTAGCAGAGCGTTACAAAGAAGAACTGGAAGCTGAAATGCCGGAGGTTGACATTATAACCGGAGTAAATCCCCGTCGCACAGCTTCAGCGGTGCTTGCCTGCTTAAATAATGCAGACCTCCCAAAACTTGCCGCAAACCCCGGCGCCGTTCGCCGGTTTTCACTCACCCCCAGGTCCTGGTCATATCTACGGATTGCCGAAGGGTGCAATAACCGATGCAGCTATTGTGCTATCCCGCTGATAAGGGGACCGCTGGTCAGCCGGGCTCAGACGGAAGTGATGGATGAGGCCTCTGAATTGATTGCACGGGGGGTTAAGGAGTTGAATATTATAGCCCAGGATACGACGGCGTATTGCAGAGACCGGGGAAAGCCGCGTTTGCATGAACTGCTCGCAAAATTATGTGACCGTCTGCCGGGGGTTTGGATAAGGCTATTATACACCCATCCCGCTCATTACTATGAAGAACTCATCGATGTCATTGCCGGCAACAAGCAAATATGCCCCTACTTAGACATCCCCCTGCAGCACATTAATAATAAAGTGCTGGTGAAAATGGGACGATCTGTCAAACGAGCGGAAATTGAACGGCTGATTGACAAACTCAGGGACTCGATTCCTTCGCTGACCCTGAGAACAACTTTCATGGTGGGTTTCCCCCAGGAAGATCAGGAAGCGTTCACGGATTTATTCAACTTCGTTGAAAAAACACGCTTTGAAAGGCTTGGAGTTTTCACATATTCTCCGGAGGAAGAGACGCCTGCTGTGAGGTGGAAAGACGAAGTCCCTGAAGAGATCAAACAAGAAAGATACCGCAGCCTGATGTCACTTCAGATGGATATAGCCTTTGAAAAGGCGGCGGAGCGAAAAGGTGAAAAAACAAAGATATTGGTAGAAGAACAGGGCCCCGAGAGAAAAGGGTATTGGACAGGGCGCAGCATGCACGAAGCTCCGGAGGTGGATCCGGTCATTTTTGTTCATCGCTCCGAAAAAGGCAACCCGCGTGATGACATTGTTGAGGTTAAGATAACCGGCAGCGAGGGTTATGACTGCATCGCGGAACAGACATCATGAAAGAGGATTGGACCTTTTGAGTTTATCATTTTTCTGGTAAAATGCCGGGCGATCATGCGCCCTGTTTTGCAGAGCACCGTCTCTGCCGTCGTGCAGTCGCTTCATGCAACAGCAAAAGCTTTATTATCGTCGGTGAAAAACATGAATACAGAGAAATTAAGCCGATTCCGGTACTTGACGGTTACAGTATTCGGCGCGGGCCGGATTCCGTTTGCTCCAGGCACATTTGCTTGCGTGCCGGCAACGATTTTAGGATTTGGTGTGTTACATTTCACTGACGCCCCGGTGACGGCGATCATTTTCGCTCTGTTGGCGGCAACGGCATCAGGCTTATCAGTAAGTTTCACGCCCGGGTCGGAGTTGCAATTTGAAGCAAAAGACCCGGGCCAGCACGTTATTGATGAGGTGGCCGGACAATTCACCACTTTGGCCGTCGTTTTTGCTCTTCCCCCAGCATCCCCCGTATCGGCATTGATCATCTCCTTTCTGAGCTTTCGCCTGTTTGACATTCTCAAGCCACCGCCGATAAAGTCATTGGAAAGGCTGAGCGGCGGCTGGGGTGTGACTTTGGACGACATACTGGCCGGCATTTATGCCGGTGGAACGACTTTATTGTTACGGATTTTATTTTAGATTATTATTTGCCGACGCCCACCCCCATGCCTCACCGGGCAAGTAAAGACAATTTTGCGTTTTCGACCCATAAGCCTTATGCGGAATCGTGCCGCCGAGCACGAACCGATGATAAAATCGAACAGAACCATTTTTAATGCGCTTACACTTGATTTTACTGCCCCTGCCGGTTAAACTAAAAGGAAAGGTGCATGCCGGCATCCTTTTAATTGCCGCCCGGGTGCCGCGTGAGGGCATTTTAAGCATTCAGTGTTCCACGTGGAACACCGGGAACAACAGCAAGCACAGAGAAACAACTTTTACAGGAGGCTGCATTGTGGCAATGAAAAAAAGAAGGCTTGGGAAGGGCTTAGAGGCGCTCATCGAGTCCGAAGCGGCTGAGGGCGAAGGGGGCAAAAACGACGGCGTTCTGGAAATACCGCTCGCACGCATTGACCTGAACCCCTATCAGCCAAGAATCGACATGGATGAAGAGCGGCTGAATGAACTGGCCGATTCGATCCGAAGCGCCGGTATTTTGCAGCCGATAGCCGTTCGGCCCCCGAAAGAAGGTGGGCGGATGTATGAACTGATCATGGGGGAAAGGCGCCTGCGGGCGGCCCGGAGGGCGGGACTTGAAAGCGTTCCGGCCATCGTCAGGGAGATTGACGACGCCCAAATGCTCGAACTGGCCCTGATCGAGAACGTGCAGAGGGAAGACCTCCATGCCATAGAGAAGGCGGTCGCCCTCAAGCGCATGTGCGATGAGTTGGGGATGACCCAGCAACAATCGGCGCAAAAAATAGGATTGCGAAGGTCCACGGTGACCAACCTGCTGCGCCTGCTCGAACTGCCGGAAGAGGTTCAGGAGATGGTTTCACGTGGAACTCTTTCGGCCGGGCACGCCCGGACCCTTCTCTCTCTTGGCGACAGCGAAAAAATACTTGCTCTTGCCCGCAAAATTATCAGCGAAGGGCTGAGTGTTCGGGCCGTCGAAAAGCTCGTCGCCGCCCCCGGCAAGCCGCCAAAGGCTGATAAAAACACCGACCAGCCGCCGCCTCACCTTCAGCGCCTTCAGGCCGTTCTGAGCGAAGCCCTTCACGCCGACGTGAACATCAAAAGCCGCGGGAATAAAGGGCGATTTGTTATACATTTCGATAATCATGAGGAATTTGAACGTTTGTTTTCCCATTTCACCGGACAAGATGATTTGCCTGTTTGAACATGAAACGGAATAAAAATTATAACCCCCGTCGCTTTTCCCTCGGAGTCCACATCTTATGGTTTTTAGGGGTTGCTGTTGTTTTGCTTCTGCTTCCCGCCTCATTTACCGCACCCGCACGGACTTTGTTTTTGCAATCATCAGGCCCGGCGCTCGATTTTAATTATTCCGTCATAGGAAACACCGCCGCCGCCACCGGCTCCCTGCGAGAAGCTCTCCTCAATAAAGAAGCCTCACGTATTGCTGCTCAGCAACTCCATACGCTCAAAAATCAGAATGAAAGGCTGAAAGAAGAGCTGCACACGCTCCGGTCCCGGATTCGTGATTACCAGGCGTTGGATGTTCCGTCCGACCCCTTCATCGCGTTGAGTGCTGATGTTGTCGCTTATGATACTTCACCAAACAGAAAGAGCCTATCCCTTGCCGCAGGCTCACATCATGGCATTAAAGGTGGCGAGATTGTTGTCGCTGGCGGGGCGGCCGTCGGAATTGTAGCCGAGCCCGGCCGATACTATAGCCGTGTTCGGCTTCTGACCGATCCGGAGACCACTTTACCGGTCAGGTCTCAAAAGTCCCGGATACTGTATGTGCTCCGGGGAATGGACGGCCTGCGCTGTCGCATCGATATGGCGGATAAAAACCACGACCTGCATGAAGGTGATCTTCTCATTACGGCCCTCATTACGGGTACCAAGGACCACATTCCCCTCATTCCCCCCGGTATTCCTGTGGCAGAAGTCACATCCGTAACCCATGACAAAATTTTGCCTCTTTTCCATAAAGTTGAAGCAAGACCTTTGGCACACTTAAATAGAATTGAAAGAGTTTTGATTATTCGACGAGAAAATTATCAGTAACATCGTATTCTTCTTGAGGTCCTATACGCTTTTTCTTGAGGTATTAATTATGATGAATGAAAAAGACAAAAAGGAATTATTGAATTTAGCTCGCAGCGCCGTGGAAGCAGCAGTAAAAGGAGATCCCCTTCCTGATCACGAAATAAAAAATATAAATCTTCAATCTCATCGGGGTGTCTTTGTTACCCTGAAAACAAAGGGCCACCTCCGGGGATGCCTGGGACGTTTCATTTCCGACAAACCCCTATGGAAAACTGTGCGTGAGATGAGCGTCGCCGCTGCTACTGAAGACCCGCGATTCGTCGCAAACCGTATTACTCGCGATGAACTCAAAGAACTGGAAATTGAAATATCCGTCCTTTCCCCCTTGCAAAAAACGAATGAACCTCTCGAAGACTTAAAAATAGGAAAACACGGCATTTATATATCTCGGCAGGAACGAAGCGGTTGTTTTTTGCCTCAGGTCGCTCAGGAAATGGGATGGGGTAAAAAACAATTTCTCGATGACTGCTGTTCCCATAAGGCGGCATTACCGGCAGAATCCTGGAAAAATGATCCCGATACCGATGTTTATATTTTTACGGCTGATGTTTTTTCATCACAGAGTCTTTCTTGAAACCATCATCTCAACAACCTAAAGCATTGATATACAATGACTAAGATATTCTTTGAGGTTGACAATTTGTATGTTTTTTTCCTGTGATAATCTTTTTAAAATCCTTAATATGTTTTTCTTTGAGTCTTCAATATTTATTGTTTTTCCCCGCTCGTTGACCACTAAATGCCAGGGATGCAGTGCAATCTGCATAAAACAACATGAGGTTGTGTTTTTTATTCCTAAAACCATATCAACATATTCTTGCGGACGGCGTTTTTTTTCCAACAGTTTCCAGAGATATCCGCTCATAGGTTTATTGTTTTTATCTCGCCACTTTACAACAGGTATTTCCCATATATTGATATGATCATCGGTAGGTGTTTTCGCCCTGCAGGGAATTCCGCTGGTTGTCGTGCCTGATTCAATGCTCTTCGATGAATCATACAAATATTCTAAATCCGAAAGCACTTTGAGTGTTTCATCCCCCACCTGACAATAAGGCGCTCTGAATCCAACAGGTCTTACAGCGAATGTGTCGCTGATAATATCGGTACCTTTTTCCAGGTAATACCGTATTTTTTTTCTCTTCATTTTAATTTTTGATATGTTTCCAAGATAATCTTCATGCCGATAACCATGACAGCCGTGTTCGAATATCTTGTTTTCTTTTATTTCCTTGATTATGTCAGGATCACTCTGAGATATTACATCCAACGTCCGCCCTTCCCAAAAAAATGTCGCCGCCATTTTATTTGACACCAATATATCCTTTACAGCTATAAGCCCTTGTCGAACCGCTCTCAAGGAAACACGTCCCTGAAATCCCGATGATATACAATCAACACGTCCCTCCACGCCTTTATTAGCATCGGGGTCCACGTCGATTGTTAGTGAAATAAAAAACTTCTTTTTTTTCCCTTTCTTCTCCGTTTTTATTGATTTATAAACCATTTCTCTTTTTAAATTAAGACAATTTCTATGCAGCGACTGTTCGCTTGACTCATCGCCCCAATATATTGTATCATTAATGGTGTCATTTATATAATATCTTGTCATAATCATTACTGGTAAGTCCTCAGTGAACCCCGTAACATCACCACCGTGCCCTGTGCCGG
>JAGYMJ010000190.1 GCA_018400625.1 Planctomycetota bacterium | reverse complement strand
ATCGGGAAAAATAGTTGTCGTCAGTAGGTATTTTAAGTTGTCGTTCGACACCGAGGGATGTTTCGAGAATTATTTTATTAAGTTATAATATCTAATTGGTGTAGAGGAGAAAATAATTCATTTCATAAGAACCGAAATCCTCCGAAGAAAGCAAAATGCGCAAGAGATTATAGAAAATCCCGGAACTTTTGTCCGGTTGGTGTGTCTAATAACAGTAAAATGAACTATCTGTTTCGACCCCGGAGTAAGTATTCAGTGAATACTTACTCCGGATCAATAGAATAGACCAGGCCGCTTTAATCCGGTGGATGATACGGTTTACCGAATGTTTTAAGCAACTTTTTGACAGGAGGATTGGTAAAAATGCGCAAGCTGAATGCAGGTATGTTTTTTCTGACGTGCTTTACAGTTTTGTTCGTCTGCTCTACGGCCTTCTCTAAGGTCGATCTGGTTACCTTGCCGGAACGCGACAGCGTGCAGTTGACCATTTATAACAGCGCCGATCTCACCCTCGCGCGCGATCGGCGACCGCTCATGCTCACCGAAGGCGCGAACCGGCTGCAGTTCGCATGGAGCGGCACGCTCATCGACCCGACCAGCCTCGAGATGATGTCGCGTGCGCACGCCGATCAAATCTACGTGCAGGAGATAACATATCCACCGCGCGTGAAAAATGTTGGTATCTGGAATATCCATTCCGATATCACCGGTGAAGTGCCCATGGAGATAACCTTTTTCACCTCAGGCCTCAACTGGGACGCCTATTATATCGCCACGCTCAGCGAGGATGAGTCCGCGATGTCGCTCGACGGTTATGTGAAAGTGACCAATAATTCCGGCGAGGATTATGAAAACGCCCGTGTGCGCCTGGTGGTGGGCGAGATCAACCTGCTGGATAAAATAGCCGATCTGGCCCAACGCCCCGATCCCTATTCGACCGAACCCGAAGTGCGGCGAAAAGCCGAACTGTTGGGAAGGGCACGAAGAGAACTTTTTGCGGCGGATAGTCAAATGCATGTGGCCGCCCACGCTCCCAAGGAAATCGTTAAAGAGGGCCTGTCCGAATATTTTCTCTATACCATTGAGGGGAAAGAAACTATCCCCGACGGCTGGTCGAAACGCCTCAAATCCTTCGACGCCGATCAGGTAAGCGTTGTCAATCTCTATAAGTTCGAAAAAGAACGGTACGATAATGAAACCATCCGGTTCGTCAGTTTCAAAAACGATGAAGAGCATAACCTCGGTGAAACCCCGCTGCCGGACGGGACCATCAATGTTTTTCGCCGTTCGCAAAACGGCGACGGGCTCCACTATCTGGGCGCGGATCAGACCCGCTATATACCGGTGGACCAGGAAGTGGAACTCAATCTGGGGCCGTCGCGCGAAGTGAGCGTCGAGCCCGTGCTCATGGATTTTGCTAAAGAAAATTTCATGTACGACACGGAACGCAGGATTGAGGGGTTCGATGAAGTCCGCACTTATGAGATAGAGGTGCGAAACCTCTCGGAAAGACCCGCAAAAATCGAAATCCGAAGGAATCTCGATACCGGATACTGGCAGATCGAGGAGACCGTCGGCCCGGCGCGGCCCGAAACCATCGATGAGCGCAGTTTCCAATATGAACTTCAACTTGCCCCCCGATCTACAGAAACCCTTGTATATACGATACGCCTCTATCGAGGGGAGCGGCAAGGTCAGAAATAATATGTTTTTTTCTCAGAAACCCTGATTTATGGGAGAACCGAAATGATAAGCAAAAGCACAAAGATGTCGATAATGATGTTTTTTGTATTCTGCGTGATGTTTTCAGCGATTCATACCGCACCTGTATTCGCCCGGCTCCGACTGGTGGCGCTGCCTGAGCGCGAGGATGTGACGGTCAACCTCGATAACCCTGACTTTGCACTCGTCCAGGAAGAACGTATCCTGACATTGCAGGAGGGGGTTAACCAGGTGGACTTCTCCTGGAAAGGAGTGCGGATCGATGAAAGTTCGATACGTTTCAAATCGCCGACTAATGATCCCGACGCGCTCACTCTGCTGTCGGTAAGCTATCCCCCCGGCGAGGATGCGCTGGTGTGGGATGTGTACAGCAAGGAAGCCATGGACGCGCGCGTCAGAATCAGCTATCTGCTGGACGGTATCGATCAGCTCGTCACCTATACCGCCGTGGCGGACAAAGAGGAAACCAAGGTCGAGCTCCGTTCCGATCTGGTGCTGCGCAATTTCTCGGGCGAGGACTTCGACCACGCCCTGTGGCTGCTCGGATACGGCGATCCGTTTGAATCGGAATCCCGACATGAGGGGACCAAGCGCGTCTCATTTTTCAATCGCAGCGACGTGCCGATTGCAAAAGAGTTCACCTGGGACGCCGCCGAAAAACCGCATGAGCCCGACAGAGAAGATGAAGCCGTGGGCATACCGGTTCATTACGTCATAGAAAATTCCGCAGACTCCAGGCTTGGCGAACATATGCTCTGGTCGGGTAAGACGCGTGTTTTTCAACAGGACGGGCATGGCTCGACGATTTTCCTCGGCGAGGATATGGCGCCATTCACCCCTGTCGGTGACAAAATGAGGTTGTATATCGGTGACAGCCGAGATATCGTCGTCACCCAGAGACGGATGAGCACCCGAAAGGAAAATGTGGTAAGGGATGCGAACTATAATGTCGTGCGCTATGACGAGTTGCGTTCGGATGTGGTGAAGATTGAAAATTTCCGCGACTCCGCGGCGCTGCTGAACGTCATCCAGCATATGGAAGGACAGTGGGAGATGGTCGAGTGTTCCCATGACGACGAAAAACTGGACTACAAAACGGTGAAATTCGCTGTTGAGCTTGATGAATCGTCTCAGATTGAACTCCGCTTCACCTATCGGGTGAAGAATATCATCGTTCGCGCCCCGCGTCCGCTCATGCAATACAACGTTCCCCGCAGTGATTGAAAAAAATGAAAATGTGATTTCCGGATTATTTTAACTCTCGCCTCGGTTTATAACAAATGCAGGATAGCGTTGTCGAAAGGGCCGTCGCCGGCGATGTCGAAGCCATGAACGCCCTGATATCTGAGAATCAGGATATGATTTTCAATTCAATCTATTATATGGTGGGGGACCATAACGCGGCGGAGGATCTCACCCAAACCGTTTTTTTTAAGGCGTTAAAAAACCTGAAATTCTTTAACAATGAATCGGCTTTCAGCACCTGGCTCTACGCTATCGCCAGGAATTCAGTCCGAAACTACTGGCGCGATAAGGCCAGGCGCAAACATTACAGCTTTTCTCACTCTGAGAACCACAGTGATGGAAAAAATCCGCAGTACGAATCGGATGCTCCGGAGCCCTGGGAGACACTTATAGCCGAGGAAAATGCCGGGATGGTTAAAGAGACTATCGCTCAAATGCGGGATGATTACAAAGAAATTATCGTCCTGCGCGATATCCAGGAACTGCCGTATAAAAAAGTAGCGCAGGTGCTTGATATCTCATTGGGGACCGTGAAAAGCCGACTGGCCCGGGCAAGAAAATCGTTAAAAATCAAGCTGAAGCTGAAAATGGGGGTGATGTAATATGAAAAAAGATTGCCGTTCCATACAAAACAAACTTTCTGAATACCTGGATGATGTGCTGCCGACGGAGGAAAAGACGGAAATTCACAGGCATCTTCAGGATTGCGCATTATGCAGCCGTGAACTGGCGGAACTTGAAACTACGGTGAATGCCGTCAGGAGATTGCCCGCAATGACAGCCCCGGGCGGATTGAACAAGAAAGTGTTCAGTGAACTTCTGAAATCGGAAGACAGGCGTGATACCCCTAAAATCATTTCCTTGCTTCCTAAAATAACAGCCGCAGCCGCCTGTTTTATGCTGATTTTCTCGGCCTTCTTGTATTTGAATCTCAGACGGACTACAGATATTGCTGAAAGGAGAAGGGCTCAAATGGCATTGATGGAAGAGGCCATCGATCGGGATACAGAAGAAGCCGAAGTGGCTGAGGACGCATTGCCCGTTTCTGAAACTTTATTTGAAGACACGGTAAGAATGAGCAGGCCGGCGCCGGAAAAAGCTGAAAGGAGAGCGGAACCGCACGTTGACGAAATACCCGGCAGGGATGCGGTGAGAGGAAAGATTTTGCATTCATTCGATGACGCTGGAGAAACAGCGGATGAAGAAAACACCGATATCCAGTATGTTCATGTTGACTCTCCGCCCGATTGGGAGGCACTCAGTCGCCTTATTGATATGCTTCAACCTGTAGATGCAAAAAATATTACGGTCGATTTTAAGACGAAAAAACCGCATCTGGAAGTGCAGCTTGAACTCGATGCGGAGAATCTCATTAAATATTACTCTTTACTGCAGGATGAATATGGCAAGGATGTTCAACGACAAGATTTTCCGTCGGATGCAAAGGCTTTGGGGGGAAGTAAAAGGTCCGTTGAATATGACCGGTCGGGAGCAGCGGAAGAGAAATCCCAAAACATACACATGATATTTTCAAAGCCGATCGAAAGAGGGAATGGCAGCGACCATGATTAAATAGATCGTTGTGATTTTCCAACGCTTCCAAGAATCTCCCTGTTATGTCCGCGTAAGTACTCAGTGAACCACGTTGTTAGAGAAAATGTAACGAAGTGATTGCGTTAGAACAGCACCTAAACCGCA
>JAGYMJ010000189.1 GCA_018400625.1 Planctomycetota bacterium | reverse complement strand
CTTATAGGATACGCTTTTTTCATCTCATCCACAACTTTTAATTATATCTCAGACGTCGTGCGCGTGAACCAAAGAAGGGAAGCGGAGATGTTATTTTCAGAATAGTGAAAAAGGAGAACAGGCAATGCTGATACGTGATATGGCGAACCAGTGGGCCGACAAAGGCCTTTCCGAGGATGATATTAAAAAGGCAGCCGCCGATGCAGGACTCTTAAAAGAACGGGCAAACGCACGTCCCCATATCAACAATGACGACGTTGACCGTTTGGAAGAATTGCTGCAGGAGATGGTGGATAGGAAGGAATCCGATCGGATGCTGGTGCGGGATATAGCTGATGAGTGGTCGGGAAAGGGGTTGACGACAGAAGATATAGAAAAATCCGCATTGGAGAAAGGTGTCGTTATAAGGAGAAAAGTCGGTGGACCGGCCTATATTCGGGCGCATGAATATGCAAAACTCAAGGATGTGTTGGCAAAAAAAGCGGAATTGCAGAAATCGTCCTTATTGATTGATAATTTAGTTCGTCACAGGTCAAGAACCGATAACGGGAAAAAGGATGACGGCAATATGGAGGAGAGGCGCGGAGATAAAAAAGGGGCAGAATCAGATTTGACACGCAAAACACAGCCGGAACATACGGAGGACGATAAGAATTCCAACACAAACGATGCTTCTTTTATGAATACAAAGAATAAAAAAAGCCGAAAAGATGGGGCTAAACCCTCAACCGGTTCACGGCATGCCATCGGTGATGATCTGCTGAGCTGGCAGCAGGCGAAAGAAGAAATACAGGCAAAAGCAGACGGGCAAGAGGGGGGGATTGGTATCGTGGGGTTTCAGGCCGTTGGGAAAACATGGATGCTGAGAGCCCTGGCGTGGCATACTCGCAGAAAAGCCGTATGGAGTCTGACCAAATTGGATGAAAAATGGTCTGAAACGACCGAAAATGATCTGGTGAAAACATCGGAAGCCGTCTGCGAAGAGCTGCACGGCCGACTTACACTCAACAACGAAGATGGGATGGATATTTGCACGCTGGAGACCAGTGGTGAGTCCTGGTTAATGGCATTTAAACCTGATGATTATATTAAAGCCCATGCTCCTATTACGCTGCAGCCCGCAATCGAATCCGTGCGGAAATTTGTTTGCTCATGCGAAGGTTTCCTCTTTCTCATCGATTCGGCAATGACACTCGGGATCGATCTCCGGGAAGCAAACTATGGTCAGACCAGCGGTGAGCATCCTGATGAGGCCGCATCGAAATTCAGAGATGAAATCGAAAAGTTTTGGGAGGGATTTATTCGTGTGGTCCGAGATCTGGATTCTCCCGACGGAAAGCCGATTCGGCGACCGGTTGCCGTCGTACTGACAAAAGCGGATTTTGCCATATATCAGAACCGTATTGGATACACTCAAATCGAACGGGATTACTTCGGATTGGGCGATCTATGTAGAAAAATAAAAATTCAGGATTACAAGAAACTTCGGAATGAAAGCAGAGAAAATCGTATCGCTAAGGCGAAAAAGTTTCTGGAAACTCATTATCATGGTGTTTATCACGATGTTTGCGATGAGAATGGAGCCGTCCCGGAGTCGGGTTTTTTTGCCATCTCCTGCAACGGTATATCTGAATCAGGAGACAGGGACGTACGACCGGCCTGCGTTGAAGAACCCGTTGATTGGCTGGCCGATAAAGTATGGAACCGGCGAAAAATAGAGAAAAACACTGAAATAGCCCATAAGCAAAATAAAGCCCGAGAAGCTGAAAAAATTAGGACTCAAAAACGTCGAAAAAAAATAAAAAGGCGGATATTAATGTTTGTACTCTTGATATTATTGTCTGTGGTCGCTTCGGCTTCTGCCCTATGGTGGGACGGAAACCAGGTGCTGGAAAACCTTTCGGACGCCGAACAAACCGGTAATATCCAGGCGTATAAAAGAGCCCTTCGCTCCAGCGTGTCCCATCTTGCGTTTCAAATTGACATATGGCCTTTTGAAACGCTTCAAACCCGACATGAGCGTTTCATGCGGCAAGGCGTTCGTTTTTTTCATCAACAATCGAACAGGTTCCTCACGGGAGAGGATAAAAATATCGATAAGGCATGGGATTATCTTCTCTTTGCGGTCAATACGAGGGATAACCTCAAAGAGGATATGCGTAATCAGGGATTTCAGGAAACGGCGTTTTCGATTGGAGCTTATCAAGTGAGAAATGCTGTGCTTCATTTAACACAAGAAGATAGACAGGCTGCGTGGCTGAAAGCGAACCGTTCTGTTGAGGATGCGAAAGAAAATTTTCGCGGACTCGGGGAGCCCATGCAGGAGTTCCTCAAGAATCTGGCCAATGCATGGTTCAAAGCCTGCAGAGAGCTCAGCAATCAAAAACCTGAGAGGGGCCTGTACTTTCTTCAGGAGATACCTGATGGTTTGAAATTACATCTTGATAATGAAGAATATGATCGGATTCTGAAGGATTTACTCATGATTAATTTTAGACATAACTTGTATCAGCATGATTTTGAGGGAGCCATGAATACAGTGGATGAAATGGAGAGATATTTCCCGGCTGCTCACTGGCAGGAAGATGTGCTGAGCCATTTAACCGGCACGATTGATGAGGTCGGCAGCGATGCCAATTTCGACAAAGCTCGCATTTTGATTCAACATGCAAAAAACTTTACTTCTTGCCCTAAAATGCATGAGAACTTGAATATACTCAAGATCGATGTGTTAAAAGGGCAGATGCTCCGTCATTTGGAAAATGGAGAAGTCGCTTATGCCGTGAATGAATTTGAATCGCTCGAGGATTTGGAGGGAGAAACGGCAGGCGAACATGGGTTGTATGCCTTTGTCCTGGATATGCTGCAGTCAATGGTTTTCATACCGGTCGATGATGGGGGCATGAATCCTTTTTACATCGATAAGTACGAGACAAGCCAGACGGAATTTTTAAAATATGCAGAAAAATCCGACAGCCTTTCTGAGCGGCGTTTGGAGGAACTGCGGGATTTATGGAATGAGCATTCTTCCGGCGATAATCCGCCGGCGTTGGGGATAAACTGGAGGGAAGCTGCTGCATGTGCACGATTTTACGGTAAGCGACTCCCGACTCTTGATGAATGGAATACGGCATTCGGCCCCTATGAGTTCCCCTGGGGTGACCAATGGCGCAGCGATTATTGTAATGTCCATGAAGAAGGTATTGGGCAAGCGCTTTGTCGGGAACACCGGTTGATCCAGCGGGATCGGACAAAAAGTGGTGTCATGGGAATGTCCGGGAATGTCTCAGAGTGGACAAGCTCATATGATGAGGAGGGAAACCGGCTGGCAGCCGGCGGTAATTTCCTTTTTGATCAGGAACTGGCAAGAAGTGATGCTGTGATATCGCGAGGTTCCAGGGAAAGAATTCACTTTATTGGTATGCGGTCTGTCTTTGATATCGAACAATTAAGAGAGGTTTGGCATAAAAAAGCAGAGATACCTGTTTTTGTCAGCCATGAAGAGTAATGGAGGAAGAAGTGAATAAATATTTGGTCTGTATGTCAATATTTTTTTTCAGTTTATTAACAACCGGATGTTCGACATATACCCGTACGGTTGATGATGAAAACTATAGGAATATTTCTGAACCATATAATAAGACAACCATCATCGAAAGTGTCGAATGGCAAACTGCCGATAGCCCTGAGGTTATTGTAGAGGTAAAGTTAAAGCATGAGAAAAAAAGAGAAAATATTCAGGTTCAACGTGTTGAAGAAGTTTTGGAATTCAAGACATGGGCAAAGGTGCTGCTCACGCCCGTGGCATTGCCGGCTTACCTTGTATCTTTAACCCATTTTAATCTTTGGACAGAAACTTTAAATTTTGAGCTGAAAAGAAAAGAGGAGGTTGTGGATAGTAGTGTGGACCACAATTCGTTTAACAAAGCACATGTCATTGTGGATTTGACATGTGATGTGCGAGAAGAAAGGAAAAGTATGCGGGAATACACTGACCACCGTGGGAGAGCGGTGTTTGATCTGACGGATGTCGTGATAGATGCTTTTGAAAACGCTCAAAATGACAGCATTATCTTGAATATCGAGGTCAGGCCTTTTTTGGGTTACGCAGGTGCGGCGGCCGATAAAATAGTCATTAACCGGCGTCAACTTCAGGAAATTTACTTGCAACTATAATAGCGGAAAAAAAGAATGAAAATTGAACAGTGTTTTCATGGTTTAGATAAACGGGGCGGCGATGGTTTTATTGCCTCGTCAAGCGGGTTCAGCAAAGCTGATCTGTGGGTCATCGGTAACATGGTCCGTATGCCTCAACTTGATGGCGATTTCGACGGCACCTTGTCCGTGTATATGCTTGATAAGAAAAGGATCGCTGTGCAGTACATGTCGGAGGATGCTGATCAGTCGGGGCGAAAATGGCATTTTGCCCATATTCTCCGGTTTTATAAAAAAGATTATGAACAGTTAAAGGCCAATCCATTTGTCTTGCTGCGCTCCGGTCTGTTGAAAAGAGAAACCGATTATGAAAGGCACGCACCGATCATTGACTGGGCGATGGATTCGCCTCTGGAATTTGAGACGTGCTGGGAGATACTGAACGGTGAATCGTGGGAATCCCTTTTAAATGCGTTTCTGGCACCTAAACGCGCTTATGCATTTCTTGATTCGAATGTTTTTGATAAACGCAATATATTGATGGAAACCCTTTTGTCGGCGATCCCACTCTATTTGCGCAGCCGTTCTTCATTTACCACTTCTTTGTGGTCGCCGGAGGAAAAAAGCGAAAAAAACTTGCAGGCCAGTCATGTGAGCCTGCAGGAAGACGCGTCCTTTTATTGCATGGGTTTTAATCTGGTCGTTTCCGATCTCGAATCTTTCAGGGTTCCTGATGGTCATGGCTATGTCGAAATAGGACCGCAAAAAAACGAAATTAGTGATATTCCTTCCCAATCTCTTGCCCATCAAATACGTCAATGTCTTGACGAGAAGAAATCACCTACGAGTTGGATTGCACTGCTGGAATTGCCCGATCTCAAAGATGCATCCGCTGATGAACTCAACCACTTTTGGTCGCTCAAAGAAACCCTGGAGTCCGACCAGTTAACGGTGAACGAAGTGGTCGAATGCCGGGTGCGCTATATGCAACTGAACGCCCGTGTAAAAGATATTGAATCCAGGATAAAAAGACTCCTCAGAGACCATGCCCAGGACATTGAACCCCTGGATCAGGGCAGTCGCAAAAAACTGGCTGATGTTATGGTTGAAGATGGTTTGTATGACGATTTTTTTGAAGGGCTTAAGTTATGGGCCAGTGATGCCGGAGGAGAATTTTTAACCTTTATCAAATGGTTCAGAGAGCATAATGGACTCAGAGCTCAGGATAATATAGAAATAAGAGATTTGAGACTGAAACTCATTTTAGAAGAACCATCCGATAAGTTTGAATCCGAGTTTGCGTTTTGGATGGATGATGTCGATCATTCTGGATTGCCTGAGCTTATCGAACATCATGATGAACGCTTTTGGGATGCTGATCGGTGGTCCGAGTATTATGGTTTCTGGTTCCTGAACAATGTGGACACAATGGCCGAAATATTGAAATTACTGTGGCGCGTGAATAGAAAACGCAAAAAAAACACTTTTCTGAAAAAGCTCATTGACTATGCTTACGAGTCCGAAGATATAAAGACTGTCTCGCGCCTGTGGATAATGTATGTTCAGGAGATTAAAGATGCCCAATTGATGGATTTTATCAATCAGCCTCAACTAACACGCGCTGTTTTAGATAATAAATCAGTGGGGGTCCGATTAGTTGAAAGATTTTTCCAACAAAATAACTTGCAGCTCCACAGTAAACTGTTGAGCTGGTGCAAAGAAAACGAGGAAGAACGCGCCGTTTTACTCTCTGCCTGGTTCCAATATGTTCTGAAACAACAGAATGTTTCTTCCGAGATGCAAAAATTGGCCGTCGAAACCGCTTGTTCTCTGAAACCCTCTTCCATTCCAGAAAGCAACTTTTCTTATTGGATGAGCCTGAAACAATTTGATGCGGCCGACTGGGGGCAATCTGTCCTGAATGCTGCTATTTCCGAAAAACAGCGAAAAGATTGGTTAGTATCCTGTGCGGAGAATCGCGAGTTGGAAGCTATGAAAACAAACGAATTGTTAGAAGATCAATTATATCCTTTGTTGCGGTATTGTTGTGATGTCAGTGATTTAAAGGATTTTTTTGGCTCTTCATTAAAGTTGCTTTCCCCCAAGAAAGTAAGAAAATGGCTCCGTTATTGTATTGAACAAAAATTTCCCAAATCGCTTGCTGTGTCTTTTGTCGTGGTCGAAGAAGACAACCGCATAGATAAAAAATATCTAAAAAAACTTTTGCGTAATGAGTATTTCGTTCCCCCATATTATGATTTTTTTGACGATGTAAAAAAAAGAATTAAATCTCTCAACAAAAAAAGTTACTGGATCACGATATTTGAAGAGATAGACCCAAGGCTTCAGGAAAGTGAAGATTATGAAGAAGTGCCTGTTAATTCAAATCAGGAAGAATTTAATCAACCCAAGACACCATCGCATGAGGAAAAGCCTCTTGATAACGAGTTCAGCATGAAATTTCTCGCTATCTATACGATGCTATTAGTGATCATTTCCCTTGGAGTTGGCTTATTTGTCGGGCGGCGATATATGTCCCCACCTCGTCCGGAAGAGGCGGGGACTGTACAGGAAGCCATTGAAACAGCAAAAGATGATTTGGAGATGGGCGAGGAAGTTGATGAGGATTTTTCTGAAGTTCAAGTTGACGAAACTCCAGTAGTTACAGATGAAGAAGAGACATTAGAACAGGTTGAAAAGGGAAAGGAATGGGATGATACGGCAGAGGATCAAACGGACCTTACCAAGAAGTTTGATGAAACAGATAATGACCTTTCTGAAGCCCCCGATAGCATCGGAAAAGGAGAGGAAACAGCAGAAAAACAGGATTTTATTGAGGGTTTACGCATGATTTCCGATGCCGAATATGCACCGCTGGGTGGGTTAGCTTTAGGAAGTAGCGATGCGCAGGCAGCCCAAAAAGAAGCAAGTGAATCGAAAGGCCTGCCGTTGGAAGTAGAATGTGAGTTTTCGGGCATGCGTTTCAGGCTGATACCGTCCGGTGAATTAACAAATCAATTTATCGGTGATCGACAGAGCGAAATAATAAAGGAGTGGGAAGATTTTGATGAACCGTTTTACATGGGCATGTATCCGTTGACAGAGCAAGAATATGAAAAAGTTATGGGGCCAAATCCCGGCCAGAATAAGGACGATTTATTGCCGGTTGTCAATATATCTTGGGATGATGCGGACGAATTTTGCCAAAAACTGTCGGACCAAACGGGACTGGATGTACGAATACCTTCGGAAGCACAGTGGGTGTATGCGGTGCGGGCCGGTACGGTCTCTCCATTTTATTTTGGTGATGATTTAGACGGTCTGAGTCAATATGGGTGGCATGCCGGCAACAGTGGCCGCAGAAGGCGAAATGTTGGGCTAAAGAAACCGAATGCCTGGGGGCTTTATGATATGCATGGCAATGTATGGGAGTGGTGTAAGGAGCTAGATCAAGGGAGCAACGGCGACATTCCAGAAGAAAAACTAGCCGCGGACCATGAAATGAGCCAACACCGCGTTTTGCGAGGTGGTTCATGGAAAGAAAAACCGCAAAACTGTGGATCAGAAGCACGTTATGGCTATTATCAGACGCACCAAGACGAGGATATAGGATTAAGAATTATAATAGAAATATCATCGGTTCAATAGCAGGGTTACTTTATGTAATTTTTGGTATGAGTTGAAAAAAGGGATTTTGTCGGTAAAGTGAAATATTCGGTCAACTATTGCCGCCGGCTGCAAGAGGGGCTGTGAGATAACTGCATCTTGGGCAAAGAAGGTTACAAGTGGCCGTGAAGAGGGGAAATAGTGATTGTTTTTCTCATTAATGAGATGACAGGGGGATAACCATGAAAAAGAAAGCGCTTCT
>JAGYMJ010000188.1 GCA_018400625.1 Planctomycetota bacterium | reverse complement strand
CAGTGATGTGAGCGGACACGGGATAAGAGCCGCGCTCGTGACGAGTATTCTTAAGACGCTTTTTGACCATATTAATTTCAAAGGGAAAAATGCCGCAGAGATACTATCGGACCTTAACGTCAGATTTGGAAATATTATGGGGACGCTCTCGCCTTATATTTATGCCACCGCCTTTGTCATGATTGTTAACGGGGAAAAACGTAAAATCAGTATAGCGAGTGCCGGACATGTCTGTCCGTTTTTGATCAGTAAATATAATATGAATTGCGGCAAAGCGATACCACTCGAGAAGGTTGGCCCGGCGCTGGGCTTTTTCCCGCGTTCAAATTATCCTCAGCATGAGTGCAAGCTCGCAAAAGGTGATATAGTACTCGGTTTTACAGATGGGGTTTTTGAGGTGGTCAACGAAAAAATGGAGACCTATGGATTGGATAGGCTTCAAAACTTACTTGAGCAAAACACACGCCTGATTCCCCGTGATCTCATCGAAAAAATATTGCGTGATACTGATAAGTTCAGACAAAATCGTAAACGACCGGATGATGTTTGTATGGTTGCTACAGAGGTTCATTAAAATAATTTGGTGGGGAGATTTGAATCATGATGAAACATTTTATAAATGAGCTCCTGAACAGACGTGATCTATCCGTCTCCGAAGCTTACCAGGCCATGTCCAATATAATGGGTGGAAAAGCCACCGATGCACAGATAGCAGGCTTCCTGATGGCCATGAGGATGAAAGGAGAAACTGTCGAAGAAATTACCGGCTGCGCCCGAGCTATGCGGGAGGCCGCGACGCATTTAGATATCGGCGGTATTGACGCTATTGATACCTGCGGCACAGGAGGAGACACAAAAGGCACTTTTAACGTGTCAACCGCTGCCGCATTAGTTGTTTCCGCTGCCGGAGTACCGGTCGCCAAACATGGAAACCGCAGCGTGTCCAGCTCAAGCGGAAGTGCGGACGTACTTCAGGAATTAGGAGTCAATATTGAAGCTCCCATCGAAACCGTAGAAAAAAGTATTAAGGAGATAGGATTAGGTTTCCTTTTTGCCCCCCTGCTCCACAAAGCCATGAAATATGCTATAGGGCCGCGGCGCGAACTCGGCGCCAGGACGGTTTTCAACCTCCTGGGGCCCCTCACTAACCCTGCCGGCGTCAAACGTCAGATTATCGGTATTTATGATAAGGATTTGGTCGAGATGATTGCCGGTGTGCTTAAAAATCTGGGAAGCACTCACGCCATGGTGGTTCACAGCAATGACGGAATGGATGAAATCAGTTCTTTTGCTCCGACCAATGTTGCGGAGCTCCGTGACGGCAAGATTGAGACATATACTCTTCGCCCTGAAGAATTCGGAATGGATTCCGGAAGGATTGAAGACCTTCAGGTACAAAACGCCGCTGAGAGCGCAGAATCTATAAAAAATTTACTGAACAAGGAATCAGGGCCCAAATTGAACATGGTGTTGCTGAACGCGGGCGCGGCCATTTACGTCGGGGGCAGAGCCCAATCGATAGGAGAAGGTGTCGAGCAGGCTTCAGACGCAATATACGGGGGCGCCGCCGGCGATAAGCTCAAACATCTCATTGAGTTAAGCCAATCCTGAGTCCCACCGGCCCAAGGCACGGTGGGGATGCCAGACAAGGTACGTTAGGCCCACAGCAAGCGGTAATCGGTAATCGGTGATCGGTGCCAAAGAACGTCTGACGGCGATTTCGGGGGTTGACTGTTTTCACTGCAAATTAAAGAATATTTCCATTTTGATGGATAGTCCGTTTCTTATATAATATTTTGTGAGTCCCCGGTGAAGTACATTGATTGGTGGTTCCGACCGCCGGGCTTGTCCCGGTGGAAGAGTATTTTATGCACGGCAATAATCTTAACATTTTTTAGAGGAGAACGCAGGGATGTCTAATGTGATTGCAGGCGCTCAATTATATACAGTCAGGGAGTTTACCAACACGATAGAAGATGTCGAAGAAACCTTGAAAAAAGTCGCGGATATCGGCTACAAAGCCGTACAGATATCAGGTTTTGGCCCGGTGGATATGGGTGAAGTGGCGAACATCTGTGAAGGCGAAGGACTCGATGTGGCGGCCACCCACAAAGGTTGGGCAAGTTTTAAGGACGATTTAGATGCCGTTATTGAAGAACACAAGATAATGGGATGCAAACATCCGGCAATAGGCGGCCTTAAATCCGAGTACAACAGGAATAAAGACGGGGTTAAACGGTTTATTGATGAGCTGATCCCCGTGGCGGAGAAATTGAAAGAAGCGGGCATGGATTTCTCTTACCATAACCATTCTCATGAGCTTATCCAGTATGACGGGAAAACCTGGCTTGGAATGTTATATGAACAGGCCCCAAAAGATATTTTGAAAGCTGAAATCGATACCTACTGGATACAAGCCGGCGGCGGTGATCCTGCTCAGTGGATAAGAATGTGCTCCGGCCGGGAGCCGCTTGTCCATTTCAAGGATATGGTTGTCAGCCCGGAGAAAGAGACAAGATTTGCCGAAGTCGGCGAAGGCAACCTGAACTGGGAGGCTATCGTGGAAGCCTGCGAAAATGGGGGCGTTGAATATGCTTTGGTGGAACAAGATAATTGTTATGAACGTGACCCTTTTGAGTCGCTTGCCATAAGCTATCGAAACATGAAAGAGATGGGTATCAGTTAATGATAATACGGGGAAGCGGTTTAATTGCAACCTGATGAACCTTTACACAGTTGGGAGGTTGACCCGAAAGAGGCGAAGTTACTGCAAGATAAGCTGAGAGATGAACTCAAACTGGTCCCGTTGCAATTTAACGACTTGAAGCTGGTGGGTGGGGCTGATATGGCTTTGAGTAAGAAGCATGGCCTTTTTTTTGCAGTAATCGTCGTTTTAGAGCTCCCCGGATTTGATGTGGTCGAAGTCCGCGAAGCCACCGTAAATGCTTCTTATCCATATATTCCCGGCCTGCTGAGTTTCCGTGAGGGCCCGGCTGTTTTGGCGGCGTTCAAAAAACTTTCCTCCCCACCCGACGTGATGGTTTTCGATGCACAGGGCATTGCACATCCCCGGCGTTTGGGGCTGGCCGCTCACTTGGGACTCTGGCTTCAACTGCCCTCTATCGGATGCGCTAAAAGCCGTTTAATCGGAGAACATGACGAACCGGGGCCTCAAAAGGGTGAATGGGAGCCTCTTAAAGAAAACGGCGAAGTTCTCGGGGTTGTTTTGCGTACAAGGACCCGTGTTCAACCCCTTTTTGTAAGCCCGGGGCATCTTTGCGATGTGCAATCCGCTAAAACACTGGCATTGCAGTGCGCTGTGAAATACCGGCTGCCGGAGCCTACAAGGCTGGCGCATCTTCATGTAAGCAGAATGAAGAAAAATTTTGTTGAAAAAAAAGACTGATTATTATATCATCATATGGTAAGTCTTCAATGAACCACGTTGATTGGTGGTTCCTACCGCCGGGCGAGGCCGGGGTGGGGC
>JAGYMJ010000187.1 GCA_018400625.1 Planctomycetota bacterium | reverse complement strand
GGCGCTGAATGTATTGTGTGCAGACCTCCGTGATGCAGGGGAATTTATTTTGCTCAGAATTGGAATGAAAGGCGGGATATCGAATGCCGTACGATGAAAAAAATGATGAAGAACTCATGATCGATGCTGCCAGGGGCGATATGGACGCTTTTGAAGAGATTGTACGTCGCTATGAGCATCGTGCGTTCAATGTTGCTTATCGTATGCTTTCGGACCAACATCTGGCCGCCGATGTGGCCCAGGAGGCGTTCCTGCGCGTCCTCAATAACGCCGAGTCATATCAGCCGAGTGCCCGATTTTCCACCTACTTCTTCAGTATTTTAAGACGTATTTGTATTGACCATTATCGGAAAAAAACGCCGGATGACCGGAGCGATTTCAACTTTGAAGAAAATAATAACAGCACCAGCCCTTCCGACATCCTTATGCACGATGAAGAAAAGCAAAAAATTCATGATGAAATTAATAAACTCCCCGCACGACAGCGTATGGCATTGTTGCTGAAACATTTCGAAAATATGAGCTATAAGGAAATTGCGGAGGTGATGGGCTGCACCGCATCCGCCGTGGATTCTCTGTTGATCCGGGCCAGGGGGAAATTGGCCAAAAAACTGGAATCTTTATAATGACAACACAGGATTTTGTCGAGCAATACGTTTAACAGATTAAGGATTGGTGATAAAAATGAACTGCAATAAATACAGAAAACAACTCAGCAGCTATTTGGACGGGGAACTTAGCCCGCGCCGGGCCGCACTTATAGAAGATCATCTCGATCAATGCCCCGCCTGCAGGTCTGTCTTGGCGAATTATCAAAAAATAGCCGATTGTATCGAAAAGCAGGACGATTGGGCGGTCTCGCCACCGCGTAATTTTATCGAAATGGTACGAAAGAGGGCGAAAGAAGAGCATAGCTCCAAAATCATTCCATTCTTTGATTGGAAAAAAATTTCTATTCCCGGCCGTGCCGCGGCCGCAGTCCTGATCCTTTTAGGGCTGACCTTGGGCGGGGGGATCAGTTATGTCGCCCATCAGCACGTCAGTCCTGTTGAATTAACAGATGAGAATGCAATACTCGAAGACTACTTTTATTCATTGCCTACCGACGAAATTTCTGATGTGTATATTGCTTTTATCGACAATGGAGAGCTAAGTCATGAATAAAGATCAAAATAAATCCTTTATACTCATTGTTATAAGTTTACTTTTAGCGTTTTCATTGGCATTCAATTTCGCTTTTGGAGCCATCTCTGCTTATTACTTACTGTCTGAAGAAAGGGTTTCTCTGCTGGAAACAGAAAAACAAAGAACTGCCGCCCGACGCCGCTATACCGGAACACGCGGGCGTATGATGGAAGAACTCGATCTTACCGACGAACAAAGGGAACTTATAAACACCAGAAGGCAGGAACTGAGAAGGCAGTTAAGGGAAAAGCGAAAAGAGGTGGAGAAAACCCGCAGGGAATTTGTTGAAGTGCTGAAGGATCCTGGAGCCGATGAAAAAAAATTAAAGGCGGCTGCCGAAAAATTTCATCAGCAGCAAAACACCATCAGACATATAATATTTAAAGACATGCTGGAACTGCGCAACATGCTTGACGAAGACCAAAGACATAAGTTCGGCGACGTGTTAATGCACAGATTGAGGCAGGGCGAAGGTAAAAGAGACCGAGAGGACACCCGTCAGCATTGGAGGTGAGCGTTGCTTGCTTTTTCTCTGATTTTTTGTTATAATCCGAATACAGTTGTAAGTTTTCACTGAACCACGTTGTTCCCCCACCTTGCCCTGTGCCGGTGGGACGATGATTAAGCACTACGTGTCTAAAAATTACAACCGT
>JAGYMJ010000186.1 GCA_018400625.1 Planctomycetota bacterium | reverse complement strand
AGCCCTTAAAAGGGCTCACTACAAACCATTTACAACCTTTTCGGCCAGGCTTTTAGATATCCGATCCCGTATTGGAACCGGTCGCCGCAGGGTTCATGATGATCTTCGGCGACATATAACCCGGCGTGCCACTTTGCTTTTAGGCACTATTGGGGTGATCAGAATTTTCAAAAGAGTTTCTGTTAATCTTGCAGTTTCAGTTATTGAGGTTGTATGTCTTTTTTTTTCGCAGAAGAGTACTGTAGCTCACTTCAAGCACGGCAGCGGCCCTGGTGAGATCACCGTTCACGCGCTCAAGAGCGGCGGCGATAGTTTCGGCTTCGGCCGTTTGGCGGATTTCATCGAGCGAGAGTTCTTTCACCGCCAAAGCCGTGGAGGCCTTTGCAGGAAAACTTTTTTCAGCAGATTTCACGTCAGGATGGATATTGGCTGTATTCAGGCCGTGGTAACGAATTTTTCGCTGCAGTGTGCGATAGCTCACCTGCAAAAGCGCGGCCGCCTCGTTTTTCGATCCCCCGGATCGGCGAAGGGCTTCCAGGATTGCAGATTTTTCCTTTTCACGAATGATTTTTTCGAGTCCGGCCGACTCAGTAACCGGGACATTTTTCCGATGCCCTTGCTCCTCCGCATGCTGTGGCACCGTCCCTGTTTCATGCTCCACATCGACATCGCCCATGGCGGTCCAGCGTTTAATGACCTGTTCCAATTCCCTTACATTACCATACCAGGAACGGGACATGAACATTTCAAAAAGTTCGTCATCAAGCGGGCGGTAGTCTTTCCCGTATTTCCTGCAATAAGTACGCATAAAATGATCGCACAGGAGGGGATATCACTTTTTCTTTTTCTCAGCGGTGGAATATGCACCTTTGCTTCCACCAGACGGTAGTACAAATCTTCGCGAAATTTATTCTTCTTAACGAGTTCTCCCATGTTCTCATTGGTGCATGCAATGATCCTGCAATCGACACGGATCGGGCTGCTTGCGCCGACAGGATAAAAGGACTTATCTTCAATAACCTGAAGAAGCTTGGCTTGGAGGGAAAGAGGCAGCGAAGAAATTTCGTCCAGCAGAAGTGTTCCGCCGTCACCCATGCGGAAAAGCCCCGGTTTTGGCGAAGAGGCCCCGGTATAGGCCCCCTTTTCAGCGCCAAAAAGCTGGGATTCAAACAGGCTTTCCGGAATAGAAGGGCAGTTCAGCCTTAGAAATTTCTTATCCTTCCGCTGGGAATAGCGATGAATAACTTCGGCCACCCTGTTTTTCCCGGTTCCGCTCTCTCCCGTTACCAACACGGTCAGGTCACAGCCGGCCATCTTCATCAGGCGTTTTTTTATATGATTTAAAGAGGGGTGTTTCCCTATCAGGCTGGGAGCCATACAGAAATCGGGCGGGTTGATGACCTGCAAGGCCAAATCGTTTTTGTCTGAGGAACAGTTCCTCACAACTTCAGCCCGCGCCGACATCTGCGCGTCCGCCTCACCTGGAGGGCCGAAGTCCACGCCCACAACATCCGAAGTCATGTGGTGACTTTTCTTGGAAGTTTCAATCCTCACTTTTATCCCAAAGGGAGAGACATTAATCGTTTCCCCCAGCATAACCTCACCATTTTGACATAAGAGTTTAACAGGCAGCAGCAATTCTATTCTGGGATAAAGCCGTCGTTCACGCTTTACATTGCAAGAATTATGGTCCATTTCCAAGCCCTGAGATGTAATGATGAATCATTTAATTGAATTGGTAGATATTCAGTGAAGCCCGTCTCACTTGATCCCCACCGGCACAGAACACGGTGGAGGAACAACGTGGTTCACTGATTACTTTTCTTTATATACGTGATTGACTAGCGGATCTTGCATATCTATGGAAAATATTATGCGGTATTCATATCGCTGATATCCCGGGGCAGGAAAAACAGAATTTTCCCTTCTCTTCGTTCTTCGTTTGTCTTTATACGTTTTTTCGTGCTTTGCGGGGATAAAAAAAAACGCAAGTCCTGCTTTGAAAAAGAAAACAGACGGTACACACTGAGGGCTTTAAAAAGACAGACGGTTGACAGATAAGGCGATACTTGACGCGATACTTAATGTGATATATACTAAACTCCAATTCTTTATCGTAAATATTCAGTGAACCCCGTCTCACTTGATCACCACCGTGCCCTG
>JAGYMJ010000185.1 GCA_018400625.1 Planctomycetota bacterium | reverse complement strand
ACGCTGTTGACGCCTATACCATAGACCCCTACGACTTTGAGGTTGTCCATTTTTTCGAAGACAGCCCGGGTAACCGGTGCGTATTGGTTGAGGAGCCCGTCGGGGTTGCCGGCTTTTTCAATGATTTCGCTGTCGGATGTGCATTGAAATCGAGTGACATCGGCGCCGGCTTTTCCGAGTATTTCCTTTTCAATCCCGAAGTCGGGATAATTTGAATCTGTAATGATTACCTTTTTTTCAGCCATTGTATTCACCATCAGAATTTGAAGTTTATCGCGTTAACCAGCCGCCGTCCACCCGCATGATTGTTCCGGCGACATAGTTTGAAGCATCGGATGCCAGGAAAACGGCGGCCCCTTTCAGGTCGTCGGGAGTTCCCCATCTGTCCATCGGGATGCGGGCCATAATTTGCTTGTTTCTCTCCTCGTCTTCCTTCAAAGGCTTTGTGAGTTTAGTTTCCATGTAACCGGGCGCGATACCGTTGACATTAATATGATGTTTTGACCATTCATTGGCGAGCAGTTTAGTGAGTCCGGCCAGACCGCTCTTGCTGGCGGTATATGGGGCGACATTAATCCCGCCGGAATACGACAGCATGGAGCAGATATTGATGATCTTGCCGCCTTTTCCCCGTTCGATCATGTGTTTGCCCACCCGCTGTGTCAGCACGAACAGAGAGCGCAGGTTTATATTCATAACCTGATCCCAGTCTTCCAAAGGCAAATCTTCGGCATTTGCTCTTTTGGTTATTCCCGCATTATTAAGGAGGATATCTATATGGCCGAATTTTTCGATTGTTTTTTCTACGACCTGGTCGCAGGAAGGAGTTTTTTCAAGATCGGCGTAAATGCCCAGAAAATCCCTTCCCAGGTCACGTGTTTTCTCTTCCGTTTCGTCGAGGCTTGTTCTGTTGCCCACGGCGACTAAATCGGCTCCTGCTTCGGCCAGTCCCAACGCCATTCCTTGCCCCAGCCCTTTCGCAGCACCGGTGACTATGGCGACTTTATCTTGTAATTGAAAATCGTTCAGAATCATGAGTTTTCTCCTGTTAAATGCCTCTTTCCATGGCCCCAATTTCATCCGCCAGCAGGACGGAATCTCTGATGATACTTGATGTTACTTCAATCGGTTCATTATCGACTTTAGCTTTTTCTTTCGTGACAATGATATTGCAGATATCAGAAAGTTCATCATTATCCACGTTTTTTACCCCCAATTCTTCCAGCGTTACAGGCAATCCCAGGCTTATGCAATAATGGATCATATCCTTTACATAATCAATATTATTATTTTCGATGATCAATTGCACGATCACGCCGAAGCATACTATTTCGCCGTGGAGCGCGTTATGGATCTCTTTCCAGTGGGAGAATCCGTTATGGATGGCGTGGGCCAGCGCAAGACCGCCATTTTCAAACCCCAGCCCGCTGAGCAGAATGTTGGATTCGATAATGGTTTCGACATATTCATTGACAAGTTTTTTTTCCACGGCTTTTTTCGCGAGCAGACCATAATCGCGAAGGTTGGAATAGCAGCGGTCGGATATGGCGATGGAGGCGGAGGTGGGTTTACCTCCAAGGATATTTTTCCCTTTGGATTTGTAGCATGCGTTGGCTTCGAATTTTGTGGCCAGAGCATCGCCCATACCGGCAACGAAAAATCGGCTTGGTGCGGCCGCAATCACTCCGCTGTCAACAAGCACCAGGGCGGGATGTGCTTTATTGACCTTAATTTCTTCGACTTCTTTCTCTTCCGTATACACAACCGAGACCGCACTGGTGGGGGAGTCGTTGGAGGCGATGGTCGGCAGCGAAACCATGGCTATGTCGAGGTCGGTGCCTATAACTTTTGCGGTGTCCAGAGCTTTCCCGCCGCCCGCGCCCACAATCACGTCTATACCCTGGCTATTGGCTTCATCGCCCAGTCTCTGAATTTCGTCATTAGTACATTCACCTTTGAATTCAACAAAAGAAATATCGATGCTGTGCTCGCCGGCACTTTTCTTCAGCTTGTCGCCGATAATACCAAGCACTGCAGCGTCGGCAATGACCATGATGGGGTTGCCCACCTGCTTCAGGTGTTCGCCCGCGTTTTCCAGGATGTTGCGTCCCTGGACGTAAGAGGAAATGGTTTTAAAATTTCTAAATGACATGAGTAACTCCTGTAAAAAGTGATAAGGTGCTACGTGTTTTCAGAATCTTCGCTCTGAAAACGGAGCGCCTTACGGCATCATTCGTCTCCGACGCGTCACAGACAGGAATGGTATAAAGAAAGTCGGGCTTTTGACAATTATAGAGCTTCCTGTAGTTTCAGAGTCCAAAACCACCGAGTGCGTGTTTACTGTTTAAGCGTGGAATGGAATTTTGCAAAAAAGAAACGGCGGATTTTTTTAAGGCATGGGAAGCGTCAACAGAAGTTTTTGGAGAAGCTGAGGGCAAGTGGATTTACCTGCCCTCATGCAACCTTCTGTTG
>JAGYMJ010000184.1 GCA_018400625.1 Planctomycetota bacterium | reverse complement strand
TATGCCCTCTGTAGCTAACAATCTTCATTCCACCGGCACAGGGCACGGTGGGGATGCCACGGATTTCACTGAGGCCTTACCCACAAATTTCTATTATGGAATCAAATTTCCCAGCGCAAGCAGACCATAATACGTGTACTCGCAGTCGATCACGTTGTCAAACCAATTCCCATGAAAGCCACCGCGCCCGGACCATAAACTGTCAATAAAATCAAGAGTTTCTTCTCTCCAGGGGCCAACGTCCTCTCCCCATAATCCAAGACTATACAAAGAAACAGCGGTTGAAAGCAAGTCCGGGGCGCAGACAGACTCGCCGGCGATAAAACCGCCATGCTTACGTTGTTTTGCAAGCCACTCAAGAGAGTCGCTCTCTTTTGAGCCGTCAAGATAATACCTGATAGCCATTGCGGCCGCGGTTGTTGGGGCGGATGCGGCCTTTGAGCCATGACGGTTCACGTAGCCGCCACCATCGAGCTTGAGGGATTCCACAAAATTGAGTAATTTATTTTCATCCGGCATCTCGCAGTCCATATCCTGATACGCGCCCAGTGCAAGAAAACAACTGTAGATGTTACCCTTTGTTTTATCAAAAAAATTACCAAATCCACCGTCCCGGGTTCTGAAACGGATCATCAGTTCTGCCATTTTTGAAGTCTTGATAGCCATACCTGATAGCGCCCTGCACCGAATATAAGCGGCCAAATGAACGAGGTCCGTTAATTTTTCACAGGAGATTCCCGACAGGTAAGATTGGAAACGGTGGTATTCAGGTTGACTCCCGACGGCCTGAAGACCTGCGATCCCAAATACGGTATAGTACAGATCACTTTTGGGTGAACGCCCGGCAAATCCTCCATCCCGGCATATCTGCGCCCCGAGGAACTTCTCTACAAGTGAGGTTGCATCCCCAAGCATAAGAACGCACTCCCCGGCCGCTTCCGCCATGTCAACCTTTATAGTCATCGCAGCACTTAAGTTCCTCCAGATCATCAAATATTTTCCCGGCCAGTATCCTCAAAAGCGATTTGAACGGGGAATGGTTAACCTCACTCAACGCGGCAACAGCTTTGATTTTATACCCTTTCATCATTTCCTCAGCGGCCGGCTCCGTTTGCAGGCTTTTCCGAAGCTGCTCAGCCTCCGACAGCAATTCCGGTGATAGCTCATCGCCGCGCCATAAAGAATCGAGCCGATTTTTTTGCGATTTTTCAGCACGTTCAAAGGCTAAAGCGAGCAGAATGGAAGGGCGGTTAAAGTCGAAATCATTGTCGGCAAGATCATCTTTTATCTGGTATGCTATACCGAGGGCGTCGGTGAAAGCTGACAGCACATCTTCGAACTCTTCATCTTTTTGAGCTAAAACAGCCCCGATCTGCAACGCAACCTGGAAAGCCGGTGCGGTTTTTTTCTGGAAAATATCGATCATGTTTTCAACCGTCAGCCCGCCCCGGCTGCGGCGCAACAGCAATTCCTTGCCCTGTCCCATACAAAGCGTTTTATGACCCTTTGCGGCAACGGATAATATCTTGGTTTTTATGTGTTCAGGCTCATTGAGTTCAGACAACAGCCGGTATCCTTCACCTATAAGATAGTCACCGACATTCAAGGCCACCGGCACGCCGTAAAGGGCATGCAGTGTTTTATGCCCGTAACGGAAAGAGTCACCGTCTTCGATGTCATCGTGCACAAGTGACGCCTTGTGGAAGCATTCGATGGCCACTGAAGCATTCATAACACTACCGGGAATTTCTCTTCCCTTCTGCACAAGCGCCTGACGGGCGCAAGCCAGAAGGAGTGGACGCCACCGCTTTCCGGCCCGGGTCAGCCATTCGACGGCCAGCTCACCGGTTTCTGATTTTTGCGGGTTGATCAGGGGGCTCAGTTTTTCGGGCGTAAACCAGCATTCAACCCGCCCTCTTATTTCGGCGAAGTTCATCCGCCCCCCTTCCGCATTTTCCTTTTCATATATAGCCTCCCACACCAGGTCCTCATCAACGGAAGTGGACTCGCAGCCGTCATTGAGAAGAGGTACGGCTAAGCCGGGAATCGCTCCCGCTTCCATATAGGGAAAGACGCCCTCCAGAGACGAAAGGCAGCCCACACCGAGAACAGCTTCGACCTGCCCGCTCGATATGAGCGACATAACAACCGGCGTGCCCTCGGCAACCAATACCGCATAACCCAGCCGCTCGGCCTCCTTATGGACTTCACCGATCAGACAGCCTCCGCATTGGTCGCACAGGAATCCGAACTCATCCATTTTAGCCCGGCAGCCATTGATATCACGCAGGCATTTCGGCAGCAATAACAATCGACGCTGATAGGGTACAGCCGCCCACCCTTTACGCCAGAGTTCATTATTGATCATCACTGCAGCAAAACTCAGATATTCCGCC
>JAGYMJ010000183.1 GCA_018400625.1 Planctomycetota bacterium | reverse complement strand
ACATCGACAATTTTGTGTCGATGTGCTTATATTAAGCGCCTAATTGATATCCGGCATGATATCTTCTAAAGGTCCATCATAGCCGCATTCTTCGATAAAACGAAGGTGGTAGAAGAACTCGCAAAACATAAACGTAAGTCCTCAGTGAACCACGTTGTTCCTCCACCGGCACAGGGCTTGGTGATAAGAAAACTACGCACTTCACTGAATATTTACACATAAACAATATCTTAACGTATCGCTATGAAAAAACATATCATCTATCCGGTATTGGCCCTGATTTTTTTACCCTTCACCTTAACAGGATGCGAGCCTGTCGGAAATGGCGAAACCGAATCGATCGGTTCTGGCGAAATGTTTGAAAAAGAATCAAAATCTGAAAATGTGAGGCTTTATTTCATTCACGTCACGGACGGGGTAGAATCGGTTGCGGCGGTCACAAGGGAAATAGATATTGGGCATTGCATCATAGAATCGGCGCTCATCTCACTTTTGAATGGCGTTACTGATGAAGAGAAGGGAAAAGGGTATTCAAGTTCGATCCCCGCCGAGACAGAATTGTTATCATTCGAAGTGCAAAACGGGGTTGCCCAATGCAATTTCAGCAGAGATATAGAACCCGGCGGCGGCTCGGCATGGGTGACGGCGATCCGGAATCAGATAACCAGCACCTTGAGACAATTTGATGAAGTGGATAGGGTGGAGATAAGGGTTGCTTCAAAAAAAATCGAGGTTCTTCAGCCGTAGATAACAAGTGTGAGCGGATTGGCGGGGATGAGTTGACGGGATTTGCTGAATATTTACGAATTATTCTACTCTATGGTTGAATTGGGAAATTATCGCGTGAGGGGCTCATATAACTTATTTTTCGGGTAATCGCAGTTTTAGTGCATAACCACTTCCACTTCCCCAACGCCGCCACGGTAGAAGTTGAAGCGCACATCCGGATGGTCGCTGAGTAATGATATTGGGACCGCCGCGTCCGCGATTTTTTTGCCGATCATGAGGGTGGTAAGCCGCATCCCGAAAGGATTGTCATGCATGCCCGCCTGCCAGATACTGACCGTTTCTGATTTCCATGTTTCAACCGGGCCTACGGTTACCGCCCTTGTCGGCACCATCGCAATATTCCCCCCGCCTGAAGTCCGTGCATTCTGCATTATAGTCATCGGATGCAATTCGACTATTCTGGTTTTAAGTTTCCGATATTCTTCTGGAGTGGGCGGTTCATCGGCGTATCGACCTTTACGCGGCAGCGGGTCGTTAAAAGCCCAATGCTTGACATCGCCCTGCCCTCCCTGCATAAGTACGCAGCGGATATCATCGAAGCTTTTACTGAACGCTTCAAGGTCACCTGTGGGAAAGTGCATATTTTCTTCCGGCATAGAGAGTTCGGGACGAATCTTTCCAAAACACAATTCTATGTCGGCTCTTGCAAAGGATAACGGGTGGTTCATACCTACAGGGCTGCCACCCTCAAGCCATTCGTCCATACCCCAGAAATGGGCATCCTTCAGGTCCAGTTCGAGGGAATTAACCAGCCGGGCGACAAGCGGCAGCTGCTCGGTTGGTCCGATGGGGCCGCAGATACCGGCAGGATTATCGGATGTAGACTGCCGCCATGCATCAATATACTCCAATGCTTCGGCCAGATAGAATTCGTTCAGTGTATCATAAAACCTCACCTCGAACCCGGGCCGTGAGAGATTTAACATATCTTCAGGGCTCAGGTTCGCCGCGTCTTCCAATAGTTCATCAGGAAGAGTTGTAAAATCCCACCATTCCGGAGCAACTAAACTTGCCTTTCTCACCATAAAAGGCCTCCTAAGCATTTAATGTTAAAGAATCGACTAAAATATCTTCTAAGGGTGAACGGTCTTTCCCGCACAAACCCAGGTGCAGATGCCGCCGCCATCCTTCGGCATAATCAAATTGGCACGACATTTTCCCCACCTCGGCGCTCATTTCCTTCATGTTCTCCAGGTAAGCGTTAAGCCCCTGGCTGACATCGAGCCACTCTTTTTGTGAGCGGTGTTTTTCAAGCACCCGTTCCTTCTCGTCAATAACGTCGGCTATATCGACAAAAAATTGCGGATGCACCCGATTCCCCATGCCGTCCCTGAGCCCGTATGGGAGCGCGTGGTAGAGCGTTATTTCATTATTGATAATGTTTTCCTGCGGGATTGTATCAAAATTTTTCATTCGCCGGGCAAAGGCACCGGTTACGGCGAGTCTCGATGCATTTTGGTGGTCTTCCATATAATCATCGGGCGACGGGGCCAGTATTATATCCGGGCGAACTTTTCGGATACCGGCGGCCGTCTTTCTTATACACTCTTCATCATACAGCAGCATCAGGTCTTCTGCGATCGGGGGGAGGACATCTACGGCACCACACACCTCGGCCGCGTGTATTGCTTCATCCCTGCGCGTGTTAACAATGTCTTTTTTGCTCAGACGTGTCGTACCGCATACGCCGTCGGCGAGGTTCCAGAAATATATTACTGCTCCCGCTTTTTTCAGCAGCAAAAGCGTGCCACCCATCATAAATTCTATATCGTCGGGATGAGCACCGATCGCCAGGACTTTCATTTCTTTGTGCGGTTGAGTATCTTTTTTCCCAATCTGTTCGGACATTGCAGACTCCTGAAGGAAGTTGAATAAAATATTGAACGTCCTCATTGAACCACTGAAGCTCCGGATGAACACACAAAAAAAGTGGTAAAGAAAATCCACCAGGAGCGCGGCTGAAAGGACTGAAATGGGGCGTAGTGAATCCCTTCGTAAATATTCAGTGAAACACGTTACCGCCGGGCTTGTCCCGGTGGAGCG
>JAGYMJ010000182.1 GCA_018400625.1 Planctomycetota bacterium | reverse complement strand
CCGGCACAAGGCACGGTGGTGATCAAGTGAGACGGGTTTCACTGAATATTTACCCTGCGCCGGTAGTGATAAGACGACGCACAACACTGAATATTTGCCTATGGATTTACTGTATCATATAAATTTCATTGCTGTCGTGTCATCCCTTCTCTTTTTAGTCGCAATAATATCGCTTGTTGTAAAAAAATATATCTCTGCAAAACACAAGTCCGTCTCGGAAAAGATTTTTCAAACAATAAATCAGTCCAATCTTACACGATTAGCTGCCTTGCTGGAGAACAATGAACAATACGTTTCTTCTATTACCGACCATCATGGCGCTACACTCCTGCATAGAGCGGCTGTCGAGGCCAAACCGGACTTCGTTAAATTGATGCTCGATTACAACAGTTCCCCCAACAGAAGGGAAAAGATGTTCGGCTTCACCCCCTTACATATGCTTTCGTGCAGGGGATATGTTCCACTCATTACAGCAATGCATCCGGAAATCAGATTAAAGGATATCGGCGGCCATGATCGCGCTGAAGCAGAGATTGAAATTGCCCATTTACTCATAAAAAAAGGGGGGGATGTCAATTGTAAAGCAAGTTTCCACAGAACTCCCCTCCATCTTGCCGCTTTAGGTCAGAAATCTGAAGTAATCACTGTTCTTCTTGAAAATGGTGCGGAGCATCAATGTTTTGATGAGCTGGGATTTTGCCCGCTTCATTATGCGGCATATGGTAACAGTGTTGAGTGCATGAGCATCCTTGCTCAATTATCTTCCAATCTTGACATCGAAGCCAATATGAAATATACAGCCCTGCATATTGCCTGCGAAAAAGGTAATAAGCGCGTTGCCGAATTCTTGGTCGAAAATGGTGCTGATCTTAACGCCAAAACTGAAAACAACCTGACTCCAGCCGTACTTGCTTCACAGCATGGTCATCGAGAGACTTATGAAATTTTGACTAATGGCAATTAATAAAAAAAATGCAAGCTATTGAGGTGGTAAAGTGAAAAACAAAAAAGTGAGAAAAATAGGCGTTCTTACCGGCGGAGGGGATTGTCCAGGACTAAATGCCGTCATCAGGGCCGTGGTTAAATCGGCAATCCAGGATTTTGATATCGAAGTATATGGGATTTCTGACGGTTTTGATGGATTGGTAACCGGCGATATATCAGAATTGACCTGGGATGATGTGAGCGGGATACTGACATTAGGCGGAACGATTCTTGGGGCGTCTAACAAAGCCAATCCGTTTTCTTATTACCCACCGGACGCTCCCAACAGCCCCCCCATGGATATGTCGGAGAAATGCGTAAAAAATTGCCGTAAGTTCGGTCTCGATGCCATCGTCTGTATCGGAGGGGACGGGACACTGAGTATCGCCGAACGTCTGAATAAAATGGGGATCCCAACGGTAGGCGTGCCCAAAACAATCGATAATGACGTCTGTGAAACTGATGTGACTTTTGGCTTCGATACCGCCGTTCAAATAGTCGCCGATGCCGTTGATCGGCTCCATACCACCGCACAGTCGCACAGACGTGCCATGGTCGTTGAAACAATGGGCCGGTATGTCGGCTGGCTGGCACTTATGGGCGGATTAGCCGGTGGCGGCGATGTTATACTTATCCCTGAAATTCCCTATAACCTTGAAATTGTATGCAATGCCCTTACCGGAAGAGCTCAATCAGGCCGACGTTTTAGTATTATCGTTGTGGCTGAGGGTGTAAAAACTCCTGAAGGTAAATATGTCGAGCGAAACAGGGTTCAGGAAAGCCATGACCCGCTCCGACTGGGGGGCATTGGTTCTCATCTTGCACGTGTGATCGAAGAATATACCGGTATAGAGGCGCGATCAGCAGTTTTAGGGCATTTGCAAAGAGGCGGCACTCCTACCGCACGGGACAGGGTGCTTGCCACACAGTTCGGACATCATGCAATGAAATCCGCCGCTATGGGAGAATTCGGAATCATGGTAGCACTTAAAGGCACTCAAATACGAACCGTTCCCCTGCATAAAGTGGCCGAACGTCAACGCAGCATCAATCCTGACGATCAGATCGTGCAGACGGCCAGATCGGTCGGTACCTGTTTAGGTAATTGATGGTGATCGGCTTGCCCATGGACATTATCGATGAAATCAGATCAAAAGTATGTGGAAGTGCAAGGCTATAGTGTTGATGTCAATGCGGTAACGGGACTAAAATACCGATGTGATCCGAAATCATGCCGCAATCGACTCTGCTGCTGTGGTGTGTATGATGTATGGATCAATGCGAAAGAGAAGGAAAAGATATCCCGATGTTTACCCGCCGCCTCGAACTACCCTGTAGAGGGCAGAGGGAATGATGTCTCCGATTTCCTGCGCTGGATCGGCGCCGGTTATATACTCAGAAAAGATAAAGAACAATTTTGTTCCTTATCTTACCGGACTGGGGACGGTCAAGTGCGGTGTTCCTTGCACTCGATCGCCCTGGATCAAAACATATCCCCTGTAGAGATCAAGCCCCGCAACTGCGTGCTCTGGCCCTTGTCCTTGAGCGGTAAAGGTGAAAAAACGCTGTCGGTCCAGGACGATGCCTATAATTTCCCTTGCTGCAGGACCGCCCATACCGCCAATTGTTCGCTCATTGAACGGGGGACGGCCTGTTTAATAAAAGAAAATTTTGGGGAACGCTTCCTTTCAATACTCCGCCGGAAAATTAGCCAATATCAGTGAAACACGTTACCGCCGGGACAAGCCCGGCGGTAGGGAGCACCAATCAACGTGGTTCACTGAGCACTCAACATTATTCAATAATTTCTATGGCATCGGGAGCCTGTACAATTATTTGAGGCACGCCTCTATGCTCGGCAACCCTCCCCTTCACCTGTATGATCTTCCCCCTGTACATTTCTTCGGGAGGCCGGCTAAAATTATGGCGATATTCGCCCCATATCACGACATTGAACCTCGGCTCCTGGGGATAGGGCCTTCCGATATCTAAAAAAGTGGGTTTGCCCTTAACGTGATCAACATAATTAGCGCTGACGACCGGCCCCAAAACCGTTTTATGCTCCCCAACATGCTGCTGGGCCTGATCCCATTCTATGCGGTGCTGTACTGTCTTTAATTCACCCCTTCTCAAGTCACAGGTACGGACCACAACGGTAACGCTCAGTATGAGCAGAAGTATTATTTGGAATACTCGCTTTGCACGATGTGGATTTCTCATTGGCATGTCAATTATCTCTCCAGAGGCCCCTGGATGCAGATTTAGCCTCGGCTTCCGCGGCATTAAATTCATTCTCAAGACGGCTTTGACCGAATTTAGTCCAGTACTTCGACCACCCCTGTCTTACCATTTCTACGTTTGCACATTGGCTTCCAATATACACATAAGCAAGATAACGACCATAATGACCACGTTCCAATCGCCCGGGATGCTCCCCCTCCAACCTGACGGGACCACGCCCTGTCAAATCCTTCAACGCATCGCGGGCCTTTTGATAACCGGGCTCTTCCATTTCCGGTGTGTCGATATGAAGAAGTCTGACGGTCTCGACGGAACGGCCTATCCAAACCTGGATCGTATCACCATCAGCAACGTGCATAACGGGGCAATGAACGCCCGATACCGGATAATCCATTGGGGTCTGACTTACGGGCGCAGATGCCTGAGGGACGGATATTCCAATCAGATATCCGAGCATAATACCTATAGCAAGCACGATCAAGGTATTAAAAATTTGCTGACGTCGGGTCATATCTTTTTGCAAGACGATTGGAAGGGCGAAAGAATCGTTAAACTCCGACGCATTTCAGGTAGGTAAGAACCGAAGATATTGTGCTTTTTAAGTCGGCGCGTTCAACGATAAGATCAAGAAAACCATGCTCCAACAAAAACTCTGCTGTTTGAAAGCCTTCAGGCAGGTCTTCTTTGACGGTCTGTTCAATGACTCTCCTGCCGGCGAAACCGATCATAGCGCCGGGTTCAGCCATTATAATATCTCCCATAGAGGCCCAGCTTGCCGTTACACCGCCGGTTGTGGGATGGGTCATCACGCTGATATAGGGAATTTTGCTCTCATCCAGTCTTTGCAATGCCGTACAGGTTTTTGCCATTTGCATGAGGCTCAGAGCTCCTTCCTGCATCCTGGCACCGCCTGAACTGGCAAAAGTGACTAAGGGGATGCCCTCTTCAGCCGCGAGCTCAATAGCGCGTGACAACTTCTCCCCCACCGCGCATCCCATACTGCCACCCCGAAATCGAAAGTCCATACAGGCGACGACGACAGGCTTGCCTTCAATAGCCCCTGTACCGCAGCAAATGGCCTCGTTCATACCTGTCTTTTTGTAATCGGACTCTAACTTGTCGGAATAGGCATCGCCGGAAACGAACTTCAGGGGATCGCTGCTCGTTATCTCAGAATCAATTTCTTGGAATGACCCTTCGTCTAAATGCAGTCTGATCCGATCGTCGACATTTATTCTGAAATGGAAATTGCATTCAGGGCATACCCAAAGGCGCTCTTCCACCGTTTTGCGATATACCATTTCGTCACATCCATCGCATTTCATAAAAACGCCGTCAGGAACAGGCTTTTTTTTGCGGAAAAACCTCATTTTCTATGCCCCCTTGTAGATAAAGGGAAAATTCAATCTTGCAGTGCAGCAATCCCGGGAAGTGTTTTGCCGGCAAGGTAGTCAAGACATGCGCCCCCACCGGTGGAAATATGACTTACGTTATCCTGCAAATCGAGTTGTTCAATACTCTCGGCAGTTTCGCCGCCGCCGATAATGCTTATACCTTCACATTGCGCCACGGCACGAGCAACGCTGCGGGTACCTCCGGCAAAGGCCTCCAGCTCGAAATACCCCATCGGGCCGTTCCATGTCACCAATTTGGCGTTTCGAATTCTTTCAGCATAAAGTTTTGCCGTTTCCGGTCCAATGTCAAGCCCTATCAGTCCATCGGGTATGTGCTTACCTACGGATTCAACCTCCGGATCATCATTTATATCCGCTGCGCATAAATGATCCGTGGGCAGGACTATCTTCTCCCCATATTCATCGAGCAGCTCTCCCGCCAGGCTTAATTTATCTTCCTCCACCATTGAATTACCGGTGGAAATGCCCTGGTATTTGAGAAAGGTATAAGCCATTGCCCCGCCAATGAGCAGCGCATCAGCTTTCTTCAGTATGTTGCGAATGGCTTCTATCTTATCACTGACTTTGGCCCCCCCCATTATAGCAACAAATGGCCTTTCAGGGGCGGCGAGTGCTTTTTCAAGATATTCAACCTCCTTTTCAATGAGAAAACCGGCCACTGAGGGCAAGAATTGAGCAACCCCTTCGGTGGATGCATGCGCCCGGTGTGCAGTACCGAACGCGTCATTAACATAAAAATCGCCGAGTTTTGAGAGTTCGCGTGCGAACTCCGGATCATTATCTTTCTCCTCGCTATGGAAACGAAGGTTCTCCAGCATGAGAATCTCGCCGCTTTGCAACTTATCGACAGCGTCCCTCGCTTCATCGCCGACACAGTCAGGCGCGAATTTCACATTGCATTCGGCAATTTCCCCTAACCTGACAGCAACCTTTTCAAGGCTTAACTCCGGTCTCTTTTCGCCGTCCGGCCGTCCAAGATGGCTCATCAGAATGACTTTAGCGCCGGCGTCAACAGCAAATTGTATAGTTGGCAGGGCGTTGCGGATGCGAAGGTCATTGGTGATTTCACCGTTCTTTTTGTCCATAGGCACGTTAAAATCCACTCGCATCAATACCCTTTTATCAGCAATCCCGTCAGCAATATCTCTAATAGTTTTCATATCAAGAAGCCCTCTTTATTATATGCAAAAAGGGACTCTTGTAGAATGAGAGTCCCTTTTTTACTTTTATTGACTAATAATTCCGTCGGTTGAGCGAATTAGAGGTTAGCCGCTTTTTCCATAAGGTCCGCCACTCTGTTGGAATAACCCCACTCGTTATCATACCAGCTCAGAACCTTAACCATGTTACCCTTGACACTGGTGTGACCTGCGTCAAATATGGAGCTGGCCGGATTACCAAGAATATCGCTGCTCGCTATCGGGTCCTCTGTATATTCCAGGATACCTTTCATGCCTCCTTCAGCAGCTTCTTTCATGGCCGCATTTATTGCATCGGCACTGACATCTTTCTTGCATTCTGCCACAAGGTCAACAATGGACCCGCAGGCTACAGGGACTCTGAGAGCCAACCCATCCAACTTACCGTCGAGGTCGGGGATGACCTTGCCGATAGCAACAGCAGCGCCGGTGGAAGTCGGTATGATGTTCAAAGCCGCCGCCCGGCCGCGCACCGGTTTGGAGTGGATGCTGTCGCAGGTTACCTGATCATTTGTGTAGCCATGACAGGTCGTCATAAGCCCGTTCTCGACACCGAAGTTATCGTTAAGAACCTTGGTGATTGGAGCTAAACAATTGGTCGTGCAGGAAGCGTTTGAAATACATTTGTCATCAGCCCCCAAATCATCATCATTGACACCCAGCACAACAGTCGCGTCCACTTCATCTTTAGCCGGAACGGTAAGAATGACTTTTTCGGCGCCCGCTTTAATATGGTCGCCATATCCGCCCTTATCAGAACTCCTGGTCGTAAAAACGCCTGTGGATTCTACGGCAAAATAGACATCCTTCTCCTCCCACGGGAGCTGGGTCGGGTCTTTGATACTCAGCACGGGGATGGCTTTGCCATCGACCACGATGTTGTCACCTTCAACCTTAACTTCAGCGTCCAGACGCCCGTGCACGGTATCATATTTAAGTAAATATGCCAGATTTTCAGCATCGGCCAAATCATTGATGGCGACAACTTCAAAATTATCTCTCTCCTGCAACACCCGAAACACAAGCCTTCCAATACGTCCAAATCCGTTAATTCCTACCTTAATAGCCATAACTTCTCCTTAATTAATTGTTTAGAAAAAAACTAATAACAATCGACTCTTCTACTGGAAATGTTGTTGATATGAATAACAACAAATCTACCCAAAATATAACAGTTTATCTTTTTTTTGTCAAACAAACCGGATTGAACAGCGAGCGAATAATCTCAACTTAAAGTAGACGGATAGATATAATTATGGCACGTCCTCAGTGAACCACGTTGATTGGTGGTTCTTACCGACGGGCTTGTCCCGGTGGAGGAGTATTTATGCACGGCAATGATTTTGATAGT
>JAGYMJ010000181.1 GCA_018400625.1 Planctomycetota bacterium | reverse complement strand
CGTGCGACGCACAGGCAGGCACAGGGCACGGTGGTGATCAAGTGAGACGGGGTTCACTGAATATTTACTATAAAACTGCGCGCTTCACTGAAATTGTCAATTTTATGGATCTATGAGGTGACAAAATGAAAGTAGTTGTCTGTGGTGGTGCTGGATATATCGGTTCCCATACCGTGCATGAACTGTTAAACAATGGCCATGAAGTTGTCGTGTTGGATAATCTTTCCTCAGGACATGCCGAAGCCGTAAAGGGGACGCCGCTTTATAAAGTTGACCTGGGTGATGAAACGGCTGTTCAAGATGTTTTTGTGGATTCACAACCGCATGCTGTGATGCACTTTGCAGCCGACATCAATGTGGGGGAATCGGTCGATAACCCTGCCAGGTATTACCGGAACAACGTCGTCAATACTCTTAAACTGCTTGACGTTATGCGGCGGTGCAATGTCAATAAATTTGTCTTCAGCGGGTCGTGTGCAATATATGGTATCCCGGGACAAGTTCCCATAACAGAAGATTTTCCTTTTAATCCCATAAGCCCGTATGGTAAAACCAAGGCCGTTGTGGAAGGTATACTATCGGATTATGCGGCGGGCTACTCTTTAGAGTATGCTTCTCTGCGCTATTTTAATGCTTCCGGCGCGATGCCTGACGGCTCTATTGGTGAAGACCATTCCCCTGAAACCCATCTTATCCCCATTGTTATACAGGCCGCTTTAGGTCAGCGAGAGTGTATAACTATATTTGGAGATGATTATCCGACCAGGGACGGGACTTGCATAAGAGATTATATTCATGTTCTTGATCTGGCTTCTGCGCATGTCATGGCGCTGGAAAACTTAAAACCTGGATCACCTTTGATTTACAATCTTGGTGTTGGCAATGGTTATACGGTCAGAGAGGTGATCGCAATGGTAGAGAAAATAAGCGGTCGCAAAGTGCCGATGAAAAACGGCGAAAGGCGTCCCGGCGATCCCCCGGCGTTGGTGAATGATCCCCAAAAAGTTATGGAAGAGTTAGGCTGGCAACCGGAATATCCGGAATTGAAACAGATTGTAGAGACAGCATGGGACTGGCACAGCGCTCATCCTCAAGGTTTTTTCACTTGATAAAATAGTTAATGTTTTCAGTTTCTATGATGTCTTTGAAAAAAACATTTTTTTAGGTTAAACTCTTGCTTATTCATAAACCGGCAGATTAACATTTAAATATCCGACAATAAAATGCACAGCGTCTGTAAAACGGCGGAAAGGCCGCCTTTTAACATTTCTTTTCCTTCCGGCAAGGTATTAAGCACGGTCAAGCGCCCACTCATAATGGGTATATTGAATGTTACGCTGGATTCTTTTAGCGACGGCGGTAAGTTTTACACGCCTGTTCCGGCATTGAAACAGGCGCGAAAAATGATTGAGCAAGGGGCGGATATTATAGATGTCGGCGGTGAAAGCACGCGCCCCGGCAGCGAAGCGATTGATGCGAAAGAAGAAAAAAAGCGTGTACTGCCGGTCATTAAGGAACTGGCGGCCGAAAGTAAGGTTGTGATAAGCATAGATACCCGAAAAGCCGTGGTTGCGCAAGCAGCATTTGAAGTTGGCGCGGACATGTTAAATGATACAAGTGCTCTGAGATACGATCCCCGTATGGCAGAACTTGTTGCTTCATCAGGAATGCCGGTATGCTTGATGCATATGCAGGGCCAACCACAAAATATGCAGGAGAATCCTGCATATGATCATGTCGTGGATGACATCAAGGAATGGCTGGAAGAACGTATCAAAAAGGCGCAAAAAGCTGGAATTGAACTCGAGAAGATGATTATTGATCCGGGATTTGGGTTCGGCAAATTGGCGGGACATAACCTTGAAATATTACGCCGGCTCAGTGAATTCCATGAAATAGGCCGTCCGTTGCTGATAGGAACATCAAGGAAGTCAACTATAGGAAAGGTTTTGGGAAAAGGTCTTGATGAGAGGCTTTATGGAACTTTGGCCACAGTGACCAGTTCGGTTTTGGCGGGCGCTCATATATTTCGTGTGCATGATGTCGGGGAATGCAAGGATGCAATTATTATGAGTGAAGCTATCTTGCGAGGTGAACGATGGGGTACATAGTGGAATTTGGGCAAGCTATTTTTCAGTTTTTCTCTTCCCGCGGCGGGGTGATGACAAAAAGCGGTTTTGAAATCCTCCTGATATTTTTGCTGGTGTATGCTTTTCTTCGCCTTTTGGAAGGTACAAGAGGTGAAGGAATATTAAGGGGGCTCAGTGTATTCCTTGGTGTACTGGCTTTTATTACCGTAGCTGTAACCCATTGGTTCCCTCTTGAAACCGTTAACTGGGTTTTGACGCGTATGGCGCCGGTGGTGTTGATCCCCGTATTTATCCTGTTTCAGCCGGAGATACGGCGTGCCTTGATCAGGTTGGGAGAAAACCCTTTTTTTAATATGTTCTTCCGTCCACATAGTCATTTCACCGATGCACTGGTTCGAGCTACTTTTGATATGGCCCGGGATAAAATTGGCGGCCTGATTGCCATTGAGCGTCAGGTTGGTCTCTCCAGCTATGTCGAAGCAGGCGTCCGTTTAGATAGTGAGGTATCGTTAGAATTGATAAAGACCATTTTCTGGCCCGGCACACCGCTTCATGATGGAGCGATTGTCATACGCCAACAGAGGGTGGCGGCAGCGGGTTGCTTGTTTCCGCTTACCGATAACCCCCACTTCTCGGCGGAAATGGGTACCCGGCATCGGGCCGGCATAGGCGTTACTGAGGAATCAGATGCGGTAGCTATTATAATCAGCGAACAGACGGGGAAGGTCTCGCTCGCCGTCAAAGGGGCTATCCAGCAGAATCTCGACGAAAAAGATTTGAAACGTGCACTTGAGGATATTGCTGCAGAAACACCGGTAAGGGAATAAAAATGTTAATGAAGATGTGGAAACCAATAAAAAACTTTTTTATCGAATCCTGGCACATTAAGCTTCTGGCGCTGGTTATTGCCGTTACGGTATGGTTTTATGCCGGCAGCAGGCTTAAAGAAGAAGTTGTTGTGCGGGTTCCGGTTAATATACAAACACCGGAAGGATATACCTTGCTTTATCTCTCGCAGCGCCATGTCCGATTGCGTTTTTCAGGGCCGCAGCATTTAGTCACCCGGCGGCAGGAAGAGGCTCGTCAAAATTATCTTCAATATAATGTGCGGCTGGAAACGGAAGACCTCGAAGAGAGAGACATCATTTCACTCGATGTAGAACCGGCTTTTCTTAACATATCTGAATCAGAGCTTATGCTGATGGATGTGGTGATAGTGGAGCCCGAAGAAATTGAAATTTTTACAAGTCGGATCATACAAAAAACTCTGCCGGTGGAAGCTTCCTTTTCAGGCACGCCTCGTGGCGGGTTCAAAATAACCGATTATACCGTGACCCCGTCTGAAGTAAATGTGTCCGGTCCCCAAATAGTGCTTGACCAACTCAGTGCGCTAAAGACTCACACAATTCCGGTTTGGGATGCTCAGGAGAGTTTCAGACGATATGTGCCCCTTATAAAAGAACATAGCTTTGATTTTAATGATGCAGAGATAGCCGTTACTTGCGAGACCGCTCCCTCACAAGTAGCGGTTCATATATCTGTTGAAATGGAACATGCTTCCAATGAAATTGAAGAGGTTCCGGTCAAGCTGCTTACCCCTTTGGGGTTTCCCTATCAGGCTTCTATCCCGACCGAAGAAGCATATGTTAAAATTGTTGTCTCGGGGCCGCCTGATACAGTTCGGGATTTAACCGCACCGGATATCTCCGCCTATGTTGATTTGAGTGATTTTGAAAATGAAGATATTCCTGCCGGAACAACATCTCCATATAAGCAGTCGGTTGAGGTCTTGTTACGGCCCGGAATGGATGCGGAAATTCAGGAAATAGTGCCGGAACAGGTAACAATTCTACTCGAAAATTAAACAAGGAGAATGCCATGTCTCTCTTAGGTGTTAATGTTGACCATGTCGGAACTCTGCGGCAAGCGCGAAAAACTTATGAACCCGATCCCGTCTGGGCCGCAATGGAAGCTCAACTGGGGGGCGCGGATTTGATAACCATTCATCTCCGCCAGGATCGCCGGCATATTTGCGACCGGGATTTGCGGCTCATGCGTCAAACGGTTTCTGTGCCCTTCAATCTGGAAATGTCTCTGGAAGACGAAATAGTGAATATAGCTCTCGATGCCCACCCCGCAATGGTGACGATCGTGCCGGAAAAGCGTGAAGAACTCACTACCGAGGGAGGGCTGGACGTCAAATCTCAAATCGATCGGGTCAGGCATGCCGTCGAAAAATTCCAGGATCGCGGCATTAAAACCAGCATTTTTGTCGATCCTGATACGGATCAAATTAGTGCGTGCAGGGAAATAAATGCTGATATGGTGGAGTTACATACGGGTACTTACGCCAACAGCAGTGGTGATCAATGTGAATCTGAATTGGAAAAACTTACCCGGGGCGCCGCTTTTGGCAGAAAACAGGATTTAACTGTAAATGCTGGACATGGGTTGACGTATAATAATGTTTCTGCGATCGTGGAATCCATACGACCGCATGAACTGCATATAGGACACAGCATAATCGCAAGAGCGGTTTTTACGGGAATTAATGATGCCGTGAGAGAAATGAAAAATATAATCCAGAAGTCTTTGTTGAACGGACTCTGAAATGGAGATGTGATGAATTGTCTATAGATACTGAAAAATTAAAAACAGGCGTGAAATTGATGCTTGAAGGTATGGGAGAAGACCCGGACCGAGAGGGCTTGAAAGCAACCCCCCACCGTGTCGCTAAAATGTATCAGGAGGTCCTGGCCGGTCAGGATAAAGACCCCGCCGACATAATAAAGGTGCTTCGAGATGAATGCTATGATGAATTGGTTTTGATACGTGATATACCTTTTTATTCTTTGTGTGAACACCACCTTCTGCCGTTTCATGGCCACGCTCATGTCGCTTATATACCGGAAGATGATCGGATAACGGGTATAAGCAAGCTATCGCGTGTAGTGGAGTTATACGCACGAAGACTGCAAGTGCAGGAACGCATGACAACCCAGGTTGCCGATGCCCTTATGGAGTCTCTGGTCCCGAAAGGGGTCATGGTCGTTGTCGAAGCGGAGCATCTTTGCATGACGATGCGGGGTGTCCAAAAGCCCGGTGCAATAACCGTGACGAGCGTAGTCAGGGGGATTTTTCGTGATAAGCCTGCTACACGCTCAGAAATGCTTTCGTTGATAAACAAAAAATAGAAAAAAACAACTCAAAGTGATCGCATCCAAAACAAAATTGGCCCAGTTTGTCCAGGTTAATGACCAAAACCTGCTGGATAAGCGGGTATGCCAATGGGCTAAAAATTGTTATGAAAATGCTAAAACTGTAACATTGAGGGTGGAGAGCCGGCGTGCGGCTGAAAAATATAATACTCTTCTCTGGACTTTCGATGATATGAGTTTCATCCCCCACAGCATCGCAGGCTCCCCCTCTCCCAATATTGTGGACCCCGTTATTATATGTCCGGCGGAAAATGATATGTTCAGGCATGAAATCCTTGTCGAAGCGACCGGAGGAAATATCTGTGCTGATTTTAAGCTTTTTAAACATATCATCGACTTTGCTTTACTTTATGATGATGACCTGAAGCAAAAGAGCCGAAAACGCTATAAGGCCTATCAATCCGCTGGGTACACGATGAAGATGATAAAGTCATAAAAGCTTATTGCCGCCCCGTATTTCCATAAGTTCTCGGTGAACCCCGTAGCATCCCCACCGTGCCTTGTGCCGGTGGAATGAAGGTAAGTCCTCAGTGAACCCCGTTGATTGGGGGTTCCTACCGCCGGGC
>JAGYMJ010000180.1 GCA_018400625.1 Planctomycetota bacterium | reverse complement strand
TCCACATCTGCTGGAGACAGAGCAGCTTTTATTGCCTCCAGTCCAGGGTTGTGTTTCACTGAATATTTACAATAATTCAACTGAGAACAGGAGAAAAAGATGAAACAGTTTACGGTCTATGCTCAGGACGGGAAAGATAGTAGTTGTGAAGCGGTTTATATTGTCAATTTTATCGAAAACGGCGCCATTACCTACCCGCTGAAAAAGGGATGGGGCAGCGTCTCTGAACGTGTTGAAAAAGGTATTAACCGGTGCCTCTCCGGTGATGTCTCCGGCGACTTCTTTACACGAATGAAAAAAGGAAATTAAGTCCAGTCCATCTCACCAATCCAGCGAGTTTGGTGTTCGGCAGCGTTTAGCGGTCATATGCCCAATGGTAAACCCTCAGAGAACCACGGTGGTGAGAAAACTACGCACTTCACTGAATAGTTACATCTACTGAATAAGGAAGGTGGATAAAATGTCCTATCAATCATTACATTCGAGCGTTTTAGTATTAAACTCTTCCCTGGTGGCGGTAGATATTGCCAGTGTGAAACGGGCTTTCTGTCTGCTCTTCAAAGCGGTGGCGCAGGTGGTGGATGTGTCGGACGGTTCTTTTGAGTTCCATGGGTTCGAAAGCTGGCGTGAAGTCAGCGAATTCAAATGGGAAAACGGTCTTGTTGACAACGACAGTGAATGGGTGAGCACGGTAAGCTATGAAATTGAAGTGCCACGTGTGATCAGACTATTAACTTACGATAAATACCCGGAATCACATGTTTCCCTTAACAGACGGAACCTTTTTGCCCGGGATGAAAAAACATGTCAGTACTGCGGCTGCGAGCTGCCCATGTCGGAATTAAGTATCGATCATGTTATCCCGCTCTCCATGGGGGGGAAAACGACCTGGGAAAATGTGGTTTGCGCCTGCACGGAGTGCAACAAGAAAAAAGGCTCCATGACACCGCAAATCGCCGGGATGAAACTTATTCGCCGACCGGGCGAACCCCTACGTAATCCCCAGATCAAGTTAAAACTCAGACGCAAAAAGTATTATTCATGGAAACATTTCCTAAATGATGCTTATTGGTCCGTGGAACTGCAATAGCTATGAAACCACCATATTCATCCCGTTGTTTTAGTCCTTTCCTTTTTCTAACCGCATCTATGCTCTCTATCGGCTTTTTGGGCGGATGTGCGAACAATGCGGGCAATCTCTGGCCGGTTCACCATCACGAAACTTTTGTTGATGAAGCGGGACATGAAATCGATAAACGTGAGATTCTTTATCCATTTATCGAAACTCGTCGTTCGGAGAACCGCCGTTATGTGGCTTTGAGGCCGCTTGGAAATTATGAAAGCAAATCCGATGAGCAGGAAATGCGCCTGAAGTTCCTTTGGCCTCTGGGCTTGGTGTCTTTAAGGGAAGGACGCGGGAAATTATACAGACTGTGGCCTGTTTTCCAGCATGCCCAAACAGTGGATTTTTTTTCTGAAGATATCACATCACATGGGTGGCTCTTCCCCTTTGTTTTATGGGGCCAAAAGCCTGAATACGGCGCCTATGCCGGTGTCGTGCCTGTGGGGGGAAAAGCCTACGACTTGCTCGGGGACGAATTCACCTGGGTTCTCTTCCCCCTTTATTCAAATTTCAAGAAGGGGGATTATGAGCGTTATGACCTCTTGTGGCCTTTCTTCAGCTATGGTTCGACTCCCGACGGCGACATAGAGACATGGCGCTTGTGGCCTTTCTATGTTCGAAAAGACGAGAAAAACACACATCAACACCGTTATTTGATGTGGCCGTTCTTCCGTTGGGGACATGAAAAGTGGAAAACGGTTGAGGGAAAACCGAGGAGGCATGACTATTTTGCTTTCCATCCCTTCTTCAGCAGCCTTCAAACCAAGGATGAAGAGGGGGAGACAATAGCCTCCAGAAGGCAGATATTGTTTTATAATCGAAGAACGGATACCCGCTGGGAAGAAGGCTACAAACAATGGTCTCTGTTTTTTTCGTTGATAAGGCGACAATACACCAAAGATATCGATGAATGGAAGTTTTTCCCTTTTTTCTGGAGAGTCACCCGTTATCCCGGAGGACGGGATCAGGGCAGGCATGTTGTACACCATCGCATTCCCTGGCCTTTAATATGGAAGACTCACGACAGATCACATCCCGGGAAGGAACGCAGTTATTCGATTGCAGCTCCATTTCTGTGGCATTACACAACACATTATATTGAAGAGAACGTCACCGAGAAAAGTACTACACTGTGGCCGTTATTAACCGTTGAACACGGGCGGGAGGATGAATTTGGTTTTTATTTATTGAGCCATGGCTGGGGGGATGCCGATAGCGATTACAAAAAAATTTATCGTCCTTTCTTTGAGTTTTTTCGATTTAAAGTATTTCCCGACGGTACAAGAGAAACACGTTTATTCTGGAGGTTATATCATCACAAAAGGGGCCCGCAAGCCCGTCATTTAAGCCTTCCTTTGGTGTTCTCATACACCAGAACCGGGGAGCCGGAAAGCGACGCGGCCGAAAGAGAAATGTCTTTACTCATGGGATTATTAAAATATGATTTTAATGAGGGCGGGGTAAGCGGGTTCAGTTTCTTTGATTTCTTCTGACTTTAATGGCGCTCAACAGATGAAATATACCTGATATTATGGTATAATCTTTTTTTCAAAATCTCTTTATTGATTTATAAGAAACCGGTGAATAAAAATGTCCATCAGGGAAAATAACAATTATTGGGGTTCAATATCCCGTTCCTTGCTTTTTATTGCAGCCTCCTGCATATTACTCTGTTGTCATGCAACTCATACAATGGCCGGCGGGGGCTGGAATCAGCATGCAGGGCTTTTTGATTTTACAAAAGAGTACGAAACCAGTACCGAAAATGATTACCGTAATGCGGCGGCTTTAGTAACTTTTGGCTATCCTCAACAAGGTATCAGCCGGCTAAAGCGGATGGTAAAAAAACATCCCGACAACCCATGGGCGGTTTATGCGAATTTCTACCTCGGTACGGCTTATTATCAGATTGGGAAGTATGAAGAAGCCTTTCAATATTTCGGGAAATATGCTGCCGCGATAACGGATCGAGAAGATATAAATCTTGCTCAGAACATGCAGATGGAGAGTGCCGCCCGGATTGCCGCAAAAAATGTGGTTGAGGCCGCGCCTTTGTTTGAAAACTTAATCGCCGAGGTGCAGGACAGAGCTATTGCGGCGAATGCAAGATACATGCTGGCTGAATTTTACTTTGAACAGCACCGATATTACAGTGCGATGGAAGCCTATCTTGATTTTGTGGATTTTCACCCCTACCATGCCTATGCGTCCAAAGCCTGGTTTATGATCGCAAAATGCCAGTATCAGGTAGCTTTCGTGGTGGATCGGGGACGGGAGTATCTGATGGAAACCGAAGCGAGCTTGCAAGATTTTTTATCGCACTTCCCCGAGGATGACAAGGTGGGAACAGCGGAAGAAATGTTACGGAAGATGCAAAACCTGCAAGCAGAACGAACCGAAGAAATAGCCGATTTTTACTTCTCGGTACGGCAAAATCCTTATGCCGCTTTGGAAAATCTTTATGCCATAAAGGGGAAATTCCCCGGAACTGAAAAGGCACAACGTGCTGAGCAACGTATTGAAATAATTAAGGGAAATAGAGAAATGCCCGCGCCGGGAAAATATTCCCCCTTGCCGATAAAGGGTGTCGAAAGAAAAGGGGATTTAATACCTTAGTGGTAATTTTTCGTAAGTCCTCAGTGAACCACGTTGTCGCACCACCGCGCCCTGTGCCGGTGGGATGATGATTAAATTACGTGTCTGCAACTTACAAT
>JAGYMJ010000179.1 GCA_018400625.1 Planctomycetota bacterium | reverse complement strand
TTCCACCGGCACAAGGCACGGTGGGGATGCCACGTGGTTTGCTGAATATTTACTTGTAAGCTGAGGTGCAGGTATGTTCCCGTCAATCCCCCATCGAATCCAACCTTTCCTCCAGCAATCCTTTCACTGTTTTGGCGTCGGCCTGCCCCTTGGTCAGGCGCATCACCTGACCTAACAGCGCTCCTATGGCTTTTTTCTTGCCGGCCCGATAATCCTCAACAGCCTTCGGCATAGCTTCAATGGCCTCCTTGATCAGGGGCTCCAGATCATCCGTATCATTTATCGATTCAAGGCCCAGTTCCTCGACCAGAGTTTCAGGGTCTTTTCCCGTATTCACCATTTCCCCCAAAACATCACGGGCACCGAGATCGGTAATACGCCCATTTTCCTCGGTCTCCACGAGCGCCGCAATATCTTTGCAAGACACTGAAAACTGAGCGATGTCTATTTTCTTTTCGTTGAGGATAGCCCGCACTTCATTCATGATACAGTTAGCGACTTTTTTCGGGCTATGATGATATTCGAGAACGCCTTCATAATAATCGGCGAGTGCTTTCTCATCGGTGAGCACTGATGCATCATATTCATTCAGGCCGAGTTCTTTAATAAAACGCGCGCGTCTCTTCACCGGCAACTCCGGGACATCGGCCTGTAATTGTTCAAGCCATCCGGAATCGATACGGTATTTAACGAGGTCCGGTTCGGGGACATAGCGGTAGTCATGCGCCTCTTCTTTAGAGCGCATCCTTCTGCTGACCCCCTTGATTTCGTCCCAAAGTCTTGTTTCACGTTCTACCGTTTGCCCCCCTTTCAAGAGCTTTGTTTGCCGTTCGATTTCATATTCCAGGCACGCTTTAACCGCTTTCATCGAATTGAGATTTTTTATTTCGACCCGCCCGCCGGTGAGCGTCTCGCCGGGTTTATTCAGGCTTATGGAGGCCTCAAAGCGCAAAGAGCCCTCCTGCATCCGGCAGTCGGAGACTTCACTGTAGAGCAAAATCCTCCGCAATGTCTGCATAAAACTTTCAGCATCTCCTACGCTCCTCATATCGGGGGCACTGACAATTTCCAGGAGGGGCATACCGGCGCGATTGAGATCGACAAGGCTGAAATTGGCACCTGGATATTCAACGTGCATATTTTTCCCGGCATCTTCTTCCAGATGCACATTCCATATGCCGATTTTTTTAATTTCACCGTCAACAGGAATTTCAATATATCCTTCAACGCCCAGGTTGCAATAATTCTGAGATACCTGATAATTTCGGGGAAGGTCGGGATAAAAATAATGTTTGCGGTCAAAGAAGGTCTCCGTATTCAATCGGCAATTCATTGCAATGGCCGCTTTAACGGCGAGTTCAAAAGCCTTCTTATTCATAACCGGCAGACTTCCCGGCATTCCCAGACACACCGGACAAGTCTGAGTATTGGCAGGCTCACCAAATCTGGTGCTGCAACCGCACCACAGTTTGCTTTCCGTCATGAGTTCGGCATGGGTTTCGAGCCCGATAACTGTTTCAAATTGCATTTTTCTACCTCGTTAAACTATGAGCTTTTCCTTCACGATCTTCATCTGTTCCGCCTTTATAAGTTCACCGCCTTTCACAGCGAGATCCAGCAGCTTATCTAAACTTTCACGCCCGAATGGAGAACCTTCCGCAGTGCCCTGTACTTCGACAAATTCCCCGTTATGGGTCATGACGACGTTCATATCGACCGAAGCCGCCCGATCTTCCGGTGCGCAGAGATCAAGCAAAAATCTATTTTCTACTATTCCGACGCTTACACCACATATACCGTTCAACACAGGCATAACTTTGATTTTGCCTTCCTCTTTCAGTTGTGATAATGCATCAACAAGGGCGATAAAGCCACCGGTAATAGATGCTGTACGGGTACCCCCATCGGCCTGCAGCACATTACAATCAATCCATATTGTATGCTGTCCGAGTTGGGAAAGATCAACAGCCTGGCGCAGACTGCGACCGATAAGGCGCTGTATTTCACTTGCACGCCCACTCGTTTTGCCCTGTAAACTGTTCCTGTCCGGATTGGCACTGGGCAGCATAGCATATTCGGCCGTCACCCAACCTATCTGGCTCTCATGGCAATGCCGGGGAACCCGGTTCTCTATCATAGCAGAACACACAACAGTAGTGTCTCCCGCCTCGACGAGCACTGACCCCGCGGCATATTTGGTAAAATCTCTCTTGAAACTGATATTCCGCATTTCATCTTCTAAACGTCCATCCATTCTCATATTCAGCCCCTGTTACCAAAAGAATTGACATGAATAATATCAGAAACGCGGCGTTTAGGCACATTGGTCACCCCATCTTCAACCCTCACTTTGCCGTCACCGTTTTCCACTCGGAACTCTTCATCGGGATATCCCAGAGAGATCACAAACTCTATTGAGTAAGTTTCCGGCACTTCGAGTAATTTTGACAGTTCGGTTCTGCGAATTGAGCCGAACCAACAGCTTCCCAGCCCCCTGGCGTATGCGGCCAGGAGCGCATAGGTCGTAATGGCGGCACAGTCTGCAACGCCATTGGATTTATCATCGGAAATAACAACCAAATAAGCGGTGGGACGTTTTCCCTCGGGCGGCGCACCGACGGTGGGCAGCCAGGCGAGAGTACTGAAAACATCGCCGACTATATCCTGGTCGTTGACCAGAACTAATTCCCAATCCTGTCTGTTACCTCCGGTAGGAGCATAACGACATATTTCACCGATTTCTTTCAAAGTTTCCATAGAGACTGCTTTTTGACGATATCTCCTTACAGACCGTCTGTTTTTCAAGGCTTCTTCGATTTCCATCACTTACTCCTGGAATATAATTTCAATCCCGATTTAAGATTTTCTGAATTCGTTTTTTACTGAAACGCACACCTAAAGTGGATTCACGTGAGCAGTGGACAACTCCTTCATCGGAGCCTTTAACAGATTTCACATGCTTGCACTGAGTGTACAGGACGCGAACAAAGCCGGCTCCTTGTAATTTCGAGTAATAGATCGCCAGATGAGCGGCTTCAACAAGTGTACTGCGCGGCAGCTCACAATTTTGACGGTGTTTTATAACAACATGGGCTCCGGGATGTCCAAGCACGTGCATCCAGTAGTCATTGCCGCGAGCGATGGAAAAAGTCAATCGATGATTTTGCCGTCGATTACGAGCCACCAGTATTTCTATACCATCCGAAGAACAGAACCGCCTGGGCCCCTTCTCTGCGTTCTGATCTTTGTGCGGTAACCTGTCCGCCTTATTATCGGAGAGAAGTTTTTTTACTGCTTCAGTATTTTCAATTTCCTGCAGTTCTCTCAGACAGACTATATTATTGAGCAAATTCTCAATTTGTTCAAGTTCATGGAGCTTTTTCTCTGTGTGTTCCAATTTTTTCGTTAACGGATCCACACTACTGCGCAGTTGTTTATAATGTTTGAACCGGTTTTGCATGTTTTCCTGGGGAGTTAAATAGGGGTCAAGGTCAATCCGTTTTTCATTGAATTCTTTGGAAAAATAATCCTGTACGGTAACACTTTTTTGTCCTTTTTTCATATGAGGCAGCGCTATTTTCAGCAATTCCCCTTCTTTTTTCAGAATTTCAGCCTTATCCGCATCGCGGAGATCACTCTCAAGGTTATTATGCAGATTTTCAAGTTTTAGTTTCTCCTTATCCATTCTTTTTTGAAATTCTTTGAGCCTTTCCGCAAATTCCGCGCGTTCCTCAACATATTCATAATGCTGATCTATGGCGCGGCTCAGGGCCAGAATATCGTCTGCCCCCGCATATTGACTAAATCTGTTTTGGCCTGATCGGACATTCTGAGGCGGAGGCGGCAGGCTCACAAATCCGGCGCCGGGCACGATAATGCGGCGCCGGCTTTTTTCCGGAAACAGCGCACCAAGAACTTTATCCTGTGAATCGACAAGGATCAGATTGCTTCCGCGTCCAACCAACTCAACAATCAGTCGAACACAGCGCTTGTTGAGCAAAGCATCGCGTTCAATACTTTCAAGCACAACGACGCGATCGTTTTCGATCTGTTGTAACGACACAATAGGGCTGGCGGTCAGGTGTTGGCGGAGCACGTTGCAGAACCCGGTTTCAGGCTTATTCGTCTTCGGTCTGCCGCTCAGCAAATGCAGCCGGCTGAACTGCGGGTGCACGACAATTTGCAGCCAGTAGCGACAGGCATCTTTCCGTATATGAAAAACAAATCTGTATTTCTCCAACTGATCGATACGGACGATCTCCCCACCACTGAGCAGTGGTCCAATATCTTGTACAACGCTAGTAATCTCCGTGGTCGTCAGTGACATTTTCAGGCTCTTTAAATAGGCGGTTAATAACTTCGATCTTACATTTTTTTGCCGCTTTGTGTAAGCATTGATTTTATTACTTAGGCTGAACCATTGCCTCCACCGACACAGGGTCGTTGGAGGGCTTGGTGGTGCATTACTTACGTATTGGCTCCACCGGCACAGGGCCGGCAGTGGCAAAAGAACGAACGGCGCCGCATGGCGCCCCGTTTTCAGGGCAAAGTCTTTGAAAACGCGACGGCTGTCGTTTTCCCGGGCGGGGGTTTATTCATTACAGCCCCGGGTAGGCAGGTCTGATAGAACTGCCTACCCCGTGAACTGATAGACGATAAAGATTTTCCCTGAAAAGGGGGATATATTCAACCGTTGAATGAAGTTTTTGCGATGACGGATCTCAAGTAATTTGCAAACTCAACACCTGTAGTGTATAGTATAAAGTTTGAAATGTAAAGTCATTGGTACGTTCTCAGCACAATACGTTGTTTTTTCAGCTGCACCGGAGACGGTGGTGATAAAACTATTCGTTTCGCTGAGTATTGACCATCATTGATTTCGATCAAAGGAGAGGAAAATGGGAGAAACCCCAATATATGAAGGACAGTTAAATGCTGAGGGAAAACGATTTGCGATAGTAGCTTCCCGTTACAACGAAATTATAACAAGCCGATTAATTGATGGAGCGAAAGATTGCCTTTTGCGTCATGGAACAGAAGCCGGCGGAATCGAATTATTTCGTGTCCCCGGCGCCTTTGAAATACCATTAATCGCCACAAGAGCTGCAAAATCCGGCCGTTTCGACGCTGTGATATGTCTTGGAACCGTAATCAGGGGCCAAACTCCACATTTTGACTTCGTAGCTTCCGAAGTCGGAAGAGGTGTCGGCCGGGCAAGTAATGAAACAGGTCTTCCGGTCATTTTTGGGGTAGTCACTACCGATACGGTAGAACAAGCGGTTGACAGAGCAGGCGGCCGAACGGGAAACAGAGGGGCCGAGGCAGCTCTTGCCGCCATTGAAATGGTAGCTTTACTCGATCAGATAGGCACTGAAGAATGAACAGAAAAAATGTCAGAAAAAGATCATTAGGACGGGAATTCGCTCTGAAAGCCTTATATCTGCGTGATATACGTGATAAGCTGGATGACGACCAGCTCAGATTACTGGCCCAAACCGAGGACCTGCAAAATATCCCTGTTTTTGGCAAGGAATTGATTGATGGATGTTTGGCCGAACTGGAACAGTTAGACGGCATAATCCAAAAAGTCGCAACGAACTGGCGACTTGAACGCATGCCGAATATCGACCGTAACATCTTGCGCATAGGCGCCTATGAGCTGATGCATTGCCCGGAAACCCCACATAAAGTGATCATCAATGAAGCCATCGAGATGTCTAAAACCTATGGCACCGAAGATTCTCCTAATTTCATTAACGGCGTTTTAGACCAGATTTACACCGAATATTCTGCTCCTTTAAGATCCGATCAAACTATGCAAGAACAACATAGCAAACTCTATCCCCGTCTTTCCAACCCTGAATTTAAATCAAATCCCGACAAAAAAGCGGACCTTCATCTTCATTCAGACGCTTCAGACGGTGAATTATCACCGGAAGCGGTGGTAATAAAAGCCAAAGAATGCGGACTTGATGCTGTTTCACTGACCGACCATGATTCGGTCGAAGGAGTGAGGGATGCCATTGAAACCGGAAAAAAAATGGGAATCGCCGTCATACCCGGTGTTGAAATGTCGGCTTATTTACATAGCCCCAACGGCAGCAAAGAACATGAACTCCATATTCTCGGATATTTCATTGAAGAGAACGACAAAGAATTGAATGAAGAATTGGAAAAGCTGCGGCATGTGAGAATCGAGAGGGTGCGAAAAATTGAATCAAAACTGGCTGAATGTGATATCCACCTGGATGGTGAGCGTATCATCAATGAGCATTATAGCACTGTAGGCAGGCTGCATGTGGCACAGGAACTTCTTAAAATGGGCGTATGCAAAACAATTAATGAGGTATTCGAGAAATATCTCGGAACCGGCAAACCGGCATACGTGCCGAAAGAAAAACTTTCCGTCAGAAGAACCATTTATTTGATTCACCAGGCGGGTGGATGTGCTGTACTGGCGCATCCGGGGCTGACAGAGGGTATTGAAAATGTGATGGAAAAAATCGAACAAGAAGGCATTGACGGCATTGAGGTTCATTACCCTGAACATGATGCAAAAACGGAAGCTTTCTGGATGGATACGGCAAGAAAAAATGATCTGGCCATCACAGGCGGCAGCGATTTTCATGGAGAAAGAGCCAACAATGTTACGCTTGGACAGGAAACTGTATCTTTTGTTGAAATAAGTCGACTTCTTGAAAAAGCGGACAGTTACAGGCGGAGATAGCAACAGGAAAATATATTATGAAATTTTTCGGCAAGAAAGACTCTGAAGAAAAAAAACAAGTGGCGGAAGATAATCCACAAGAAGAGAAAAACGGGATATTCAAACGCCTCCGCACAGGGCTTAAAAAAACCCACGATAAAATCACCAACGGTCTGCAATCCGTACTGCCCGTAGGGAAAAGTCTGGACGATGAAATCATCGAGCAAGTGGAAGAACAACTCTACATGGCGGATATCGGACCGCGTAAAGCTATGCGACTCTGTGAAGAACTCGAAGAAGCCTATGCCGATGGAAGGATTGAAAATACTGAAGATGTCATTCCTTTTCTCAAAGAACATATTAAAACGGACATTGAGCAATGGGATACGGAAATAAAACTTCCGGATACCCCCCCTGCCGTAATCCTTGTCGTCGGCGTTAACGGATCGGGAAAAACAACCACTATAGGCAAAATGGCCTACAAATATAAAAAAGAGGGGAAAAATGTTCTGCTGGCAGCGTGCGATACTTTCCGCGCCGCCGCCGGGGAACAGCTCAGTATATGGGCGGAGTGGACAGGTGCGGAGATAGTAATAAATGACAGCGCCGACCCGGCTTCGGTCGCTTTCGACGCCATGGATAAAGCGATTTCAAAAAAGCACGACGTTCTTATTATTGATACCGCCGGACGGGTTCATACCAAAAAGAATCTTATGTCCGAACTTCAGAAAATTCAGAGGGTTATTTGCAAGAAACTCCCCGATGCACCCCATGAAACCATCATGGTGTTGGATGCCAACACGGGGCAAAATGGGATAAGCCAGGCCATAAAATTCAGCGAATACCTCGATATATCCGGCTTAGTGCTTGCAAAACTTGACGGCACGGCAAGGGGCGGAATAGTCTTTGGTATGCGGGATCAAATCGACATACCTGTTAAATGGGTGGGTATTGG
>JAGYMJ010000178.1 GCA_018400625.1 Planctomycetota bacterium | reverse complement strand
ACAAGCCCGGCGGTAGGAACCCCAAATCAACGGGGTTCACTGAGGACTTACCGCAGCATTTAATCATCATTCCACCGGCCCAAGGCACGGTGGGGCTGCCACGTGGTTCCTGAATATTTATCACCATGTTCCCGAGGTGCGGTGGATGTCAACAACAATGTTACCCAGAGAATTTTCTCTAAAGTTGAATAAGCTGATATTTCTGATTCTCTGTTGTTTCCTTGGCGGTTATCTCTTGGGCTGTTCACCTCCTAAAGCTATAGAAACATTCGAATACCATCTGAATTATGACCGGATGAGTGAAGAATATGATCCTCCGGTATCCCTTGTAAAAATCAATCCGGAAGCTCATCTCCGAATGTATAAAAATGTTGTGGTGGGTAAATTTGAAGTCGGTGAGGGTTGGGTCAAGGATACCGAAAAAGCGTCTCACCTGGCCGGCACATATTTCAGGCAGGTTCTGGCTCGTGAGCTGCTGGAATCCGGTTCCTTTTATGTGTCGCTCGATCCTGAGTTTACCGCTGAAACCCCTACCGCTGTATTCGAGGGGAAATTAACAGTGTTTGACCCCGGCTCCGGCAGCGGGCGTTTTCTAAGCTATGTCTTCTTCTTTCTGCAGTCAGTTTCGGCCGTTGATCTGCAGGTCGAAGGGCGCATCAGGGATGCCCGCACCGAAGAAGTCCTGGTGGATTTTGCTGACAGGCGCAAGTTCCTGGGTCATACCCCCTGGGGGCCTACTCCCAACACCCTGAATGATGATTGGGCGATGAAACAAACGTGCATCCTTACCGCTCGCGCGCTGGCCAATCTTTTGGCTTATCTAAGGGGCGAGCAAGAAATATGATACAAAAAAGAAAAAACATGACCATGAATAAAAACAAACCGTGTTCCTCTCCTCTATGTTGTGCCGATAGACTCAGGTATATTGTCAATAACATCAAAAATAAAAGAGTTACAATCGTCGGACTGGGCCTTTTTGGCGGCGGAGAAGGGGCGGCCAGGTTCTTCTGTGAACAAGGTGCGGAAGTTACCGTGGCCGATATTAAATCAAAAGAAGAACTCCAACCCGCCGTATCAAAACTCGCCGGCCTGAATCTGCGATTCAGCTTTGGCCCCCATAAATTAGCTCAGTTAGAGTCTGAAGACCTTATAGTATTGAACACCGCCGTTCCCCGAGATTCTTCAATAGTCAAGTTGGCAAAAGAGCGTAATATCCCGTTGACGAGCCCGATGAACATCTTCTTGTCGCTTTGTCGCGCCCCCGTTACGGCCGTAACCGGTTCGGTGGGCAAATCAACCACGACCTCGATGTTGGCCCATATGCTTGGGAAAACCGGTCGCACCGTGCACATGGGCGGCAATATCGGTATATCTATGCTTGCCTCTCTCGATAAGATAACCCGCCGGGATACGGTCGTGCTTGAACTCTCCAGCGTGCAGCTCGAAGACGCCGCCGCCTTACCATTTTCTCCCCATGTGGCCGTAGTGACCAATATCTTGCCCAATCATCTCGACCGGTACGACAGCTTTGAATCTTATGTCGCTGCGAAAAGGAATATTATTGATTTCCAAACCCCAAACGACCTGGCGGTCTTAAACCGCGAAGACAATATTCTTAGAGAACGGTGGGGGAAAATTGTTGCCGGCAATCTGCTTTTCTTCGATGGAACCGGAGGTGCAAAAGATAAAACCGGCTCAACAGGATCCGAAGGCGGTTTTCTCGATGGCGATAATGTGATTTGGCTCCAGGAAGGGAAAAAAGAATGGCTTTTTACCGTTCGCGATCTTCCCTTATTGGGAGCACACAACTTGAAAAATGCTATAGCAGCGGCTGTAGCGGCTAAATGGCTCGGTGTATCCAGCAATGAGATTCAATCCGCCTTGAACGAATTTCAACCGCTTGAACACCGCCTTGAAAAGTGCTGTCGAGTCGGAGGCATCACATTTTATAACGATTCGGACTCCACCACGCCCGATTCAACAATCGCCGCCATAAATTCCTTTTCCCCTCCTATAACGATCATCTGCGGGGGAAAAGATAAAGGAGTTCCCTATGATAAGATGGCCGATGTGATCGTGGAAAAAGTTGATGTGCTCGTCACTATCGGGCAATGCGGACCGTTGATAGCCCAATTAACACGGGAGGCCGGACTCAGGGCGGGAAATACTCCTATAATACTCGAAGCTGATTCGTTAAATGAATCCGTTTGGAAAGCGTATAAAACCTCTATGCCGGGCTCCACAATACTGTTTTCACCATCCTGCTCCAGTTTTGATATGTTCCAGAATTTTGCCGAACGCGGCAATGAATTCAAAAATATCGTGCAAAATATCTTGAAACAATCCCGCCCCGACCGAGCTTCTGCATAGCAATTTGCTGTTTATTCCGCGTAAAGGTAATAAAATATGTTTGATCCGGAAAATATTCGGGACCTTGCCACTTTCAACGACCCTGTTCAATATCCAAAAGGTCTTGATTATGTTATTATCAATGGGGAATTGGTGCTGGAGCACGGTCACCATACCGGCGCATTGGCCGGCCGCTTTATCGGTCGACCGACAGAATAATTAAAATTATAAAATTTTCGGAGAAACGCTTATGACAAAGTTGCTCATTGGAAGACCTGGCATCCCCACCGTGCCTTGTGCCGGTGGAATGAAGATCAAAAGCGACAACGAAACGAGTTGTAAACCCAATCTTTAGCCGTTAATGC
>JAGYMJ010000177.1 GCA_018400625.1 Planctomycetota bacterium | reverse complement strand
CACGCAGACAGGCACAGGGCACGGTGGTGATCAAGTGAGACGGGGTTCACTACAAACCTTTTAGTGATATTGAGGATCGGAGGAAGAAAACATGAATGAGGTGTTCGAAATAGTTGACCGGTATTTCCAGGAATATAAACAGGTCTGGATTGATCTGTGCAATATCGAAAGCAAGTCTTCCGACAAAGCGGGAGTCGATAAGGTTGGCCGGTATATAAAAAAATTATCTCAGGCAAAAGGGTTCGGTATTCAGGAAAAAACTTTCAACAAAGCCGGGAACTATATAGCCGTTACGATGAACACGGAGAGCAGCTTGCCTGGAATCGCCTTCATGGCCCATATGGATACGGTGCACGAGTCCGGCAAGTTTGGCGATCCTCCCGTTAAAGAGAAAAACGGCCGGCTCTACGGGCCCGGGGTGGCTGATTGTAAAGGCGGCATTGCGGCCGCCTTGCTTGTGATGAATGTCCTGCAAAAAACGGGATATAAGAAGCGGCCGATCAAACTTGTATTATCCGGTGATGAAGAAGTCAGCAATTCCCTTTCCGGACAGGCAGGGATAAATTTTATCCGTAACCAGGTTCGTGGATACGCCGGCGTGTTTAACTGTGAAACCGGAATGCCCGGGAAAATTACCCTGGGACGAAAAGGAATTTTAAGACTTGAAGTCGAAATCAAAGGTAAAGCAGCACATTCCGGAGTTAATTATTTTCGGGGAGTGAGCGCGATAAAAGAGGCCGCACATAAAATTATAGAATTGGAGAAGAAAAGTCAAGAAAATGCCACAACGTATAATTGCGGTATAATCAACGGCGGCAAAGCAGGCAATATTGTTCCCGACCAGTGCTCATTTTCACTCGAAATCCGGTATGTTAATCAGGAAGGGTTAAAAACCGCTGAAAATCACGTCAATAAGGTCGTGAATCATTCCTATATAAGCGGAAGCTGCGCCTCGCTTAATGAGGTCAGCAGCCGCCTGCCAATGGAAAAAACCGAAGGTAACGTCGAGCTCTTCAAAGTTCTTGAAGATATTTGCTGTCGATATGGTCTGGAAGAGATGAGCGAATATTATAGTGGAGGCGGCTCCGATGCGGCTTATACCGTGGATGAAGGAGTCCCGACCGTGTGTTCCGTTGGCCCTGTAGGGGAGGGGAACCACACGCTTGATGAGACGGCTGTAATAGATTCTCTGGCTTCGAGGGCAAAAATGCTGACCGCCGCCGTTTTATCCCCATATTTTGAGTAATTTGAGAACGTCTGTAATGTTGCCGATCCATAGGCTCAGAGCAGGTAAATATTCAGTGAACAACGTGTTATATTGAGAACTTGCCCCCAATGACCCTTGAACGGAAAGAAAAAGTTAATACGGATACCGTATGGGTGCTGCTCGGCCCCACCGCAGCGGGGAAGACTTTCTTTTCACTGGAATTGGCTCAACGGATAAAAACACAAGATATTGAGGTTGTTTCGGTGGATTCCATGCAGGTTTACAGGGGGATGGATATCGGAACCGCCAAAGTGTCGCCTGAGCAGAGAGAAAAAGTCCCTCATCACATGATAGACGTTGTTGACCCTTCCGAGTGCTTCAACGCCGCCAGGTTCTGCGAGATGGCCCTTGAGGCCATCTCTAATATACAGGGCAGGGGGAAAAGAGCTCTGCTCACCTGCGGCACGCCGTTTTACCTTAAAGCCTTGTTATGGGGTATGTTCGACGGCCCAGGTGCCTGCGCTCCTCTAAGGGCGCGGTTGCGAAAGGAGGCCCGGGAACGCGGGACCGCTTTCTTGCATGAGCGTCTGTCCCGAATCGACCCCAAAGCCGCGGAAAACATCAATAAAAACGATTATAAACGCATAGAGCGGGCGTTGGAAGTTCATGAAAGCACCGGAAAGCCCATCAGCGAGCAGCAGGGCGGTTTTGACGGTCCACCACAAGTCCCGGCTGAATTTGCATGTTTGCAGTGGCCGCGTGAACAATTATACGCGCGAATTGAGCAAAGAGTTGACAAAATGATAGAAGAGGGGCTGATAGAAGAAGTGGAAACTCTCAGAGATCACTTAGGCCCGCAGGCTGCCCAGGCCGTGGGCTATAAAGAAATCATCTCTTACCTCGATGGTAAAATATCATTGGATGAGGCCATAGAATCTGTACAACGCAATACCAGGCATTTCGCCAAGGACCAAATCGGCTGGTTCAAACGGTTCCCTGTCAAGCATTGGATACCACTTGACAATGATTCGGATCGGGAACAAAAACTGCAAAAACTCGGGCTTCTCTTTTCGCAAGAGTAAGTTTTAGTCTATAATAACTGGAGGTTAGGTTAATAGTGATGAGTCGTTAGTGAACCCCATTGATTGGTGGTTCCTACCGCCGGGCTTGTCCCGGGGGTAACGTGTTTCACTGAAT
>JAGYMJ010000176.1 GCA_018400625.1 Planctomycetota bacterium | reverse complement strand
CACCGGCACAGGGCACGGTGGGGATGAGGCAACGGGGTTCACTGAATATTTTTCGAAAAATCCGGGCGACGCGCCGTAACAGCGCTGCATCTGACCTGTTGATTCGCCGTTTTTTCAGCGTAAGAGCAAGATATTCGGCAGCAAGGCGAATAATATCGTTTTCAATCATTACCGCCTTCCCAATTGACAGCATAATACCCCAATCGCGTCACGCAGCCGATAAAACGATGCTCAACCATTCGGTTGCAATAGTCTTCGGTTTTGTACTATAATCATTGTTAATGAATTATGCAGCAGGCTCGATACACGAACTGCGGAGTTGGGATATGAATGATCAAAAAGGGATATCGGAATCGCTCACAGGTCCAGTGGCGTCAGTTCGAACCCCTTTTCTCAGAGACGGCAGCATAGACTTTGATGGGCTGCGGCGCCAGATAGATTTTGATATTACTGCCGGCAGCCGAACCTTGATGCTGACCGCGGGTGACAGCCATTACTTCGTCCTTTCAGACCGAGAAATCGCCGAGATCACACGTGCGACAGTAGAGCATGTGAATCGCCGTGCTATGGTTATAGCGGCCGACAGGCACTTCAACACACATCAAGCTGTTTCTTTTGCAAAATACTGCACACAGATCGGCGCCGATGTGCTCATGGTCATGCCGCCCGATTGGGGCGGTTCCTGCACGCCGGAAACACTGGCCGCACACTATTCCACGATCGCAAAGCATATTCCCGTGATGATCGTTACCAACGTTTTCATCCCGCGTGGGGAGGCTTTCGGCATGCGAACGCTTGAGAAAACTCTTGCCTCAAACGCCAACGTGGTAGCTGTAAAAGACGATATGTGCGGTGCATTTGCCAGAAAAATGGCTCTGAAAGTTCATGGTGAGTGGGCTGTAATATCCGGAGGCCAGAAGCAAAATCACCTCAACACATATCCGTATGGCTGTGACGGCTATCTTTCATCCTTCATCTCATTCCGACCCGAAATTTCCCGACGTTACTGGTCGGCGATAGAAAGCAACAGTATTCCTGACGCAGTTGCTGTGATTCGAGATTATGACTTTCCATTTTTTAATCTGGTATCCGGCATTAAAGGGGGTTTCGACGCCGGCATACATGGAACTTTGGAGTTGTTCGGCATCTGCAGCAGGTGGCGGCGATCCCCATATCACACTCTCAGTGATGTTGAAATGGAGCAATTAAAGGATGCCCTGGAAAATATTGGGATTCTTTAAACAGATAATCTATTATAATGATTAATCTTTTGAGGAGAAAAGCTATATGGAACTTGAAACGGACTTAAAACGGATTGCCCGTCTGGCGGAGGAGCGCGAAGATGAAAACTGGGCATTTCGCTCCTACCTTAAGATGGTCGAAATGACACCTGAGGAGATGGATGCATTGGTGCACAGGCATTACGAAGAAGTCTCCAATCAAATTGACTGCGGAGCTTGCTGCAACTGCTGCCGCGTGCTTTTGCCCACACTTTCTTCCTCTGAGATCGAAAGGCTCGCAACCGGAATGAATCTGTCGGTCGAGGAGGTGAAAGAGCGTTATCTTGTTAAAGCGGAGGAGGGTAGTGACTACACTTTCAACAAAAAGCCCTGTCCGCTTCTTTCCGAAAACCGATGCACCGCCGGCGACTACCGCCCGGATGACTGTCATTCATTTCCTAACCTTCATAAAGACGAGTTTGTGTTCCGTCTGGCTCAGATCGTCATGAACTGTTCGATCTGCCCCCTCGTTTTCAATGTGTATGAACGATTGAAGGAGGATCTTTGGGAAGAGGACGAACCGCTACCGGATATGGATTGGTTATAAAGTGTCTAAGGCAGGGATTGTGTTTTAGTTGTTGGGTTTATAGGCATGACTGAAAACCTGCAGGTAAATATTCAGTGAGTAGAAAGTCCTCAGTGAAACACGTTGTTTCCCCACCGTGCCCTGTGCCGGTGGAATAAAGATTTCTGTGCTAAGTGTCGAACGCCCATACCTTAGCCGAGAATCCGCCCCGCCGGGCAGGGCGGATTCTCGGCGGGATGTGGGGGCCATACCGCCTATAGCTGATAATCTTTATTCCACCGGCACAGGGCACGGTGGGGATCAAGTGGGACGTGCTTCACTGAAT
>JAGYMJ010000175.1 GCA_018400625.1 Planctomycetota bacterium | reverse complement strand
CGACAGGCGCCCCATTTTCAGAGCGCAGTCTCTGAAAATGCGTAGTATCTTATTTGTAAACTTCTTGTTTTTTTGGCAAAAAACACTCTTCTTGCTCTGATAACTCGCTTTATTCAAGGTCTTTATAGCTTTAAACTTAAAACTTTCCCGACTTGTTCGGATTATGTTTTAGAAATCTTTTCAGAAGTGATTTGTCAGAGCAAGAAAATAATCTTTATGCCAAAAAAACACGAACCGCGCACATCGACAATTTTGTTTCGATGTGCGGCATTTAAGGTCGCACATTGCCCCGATTGGCCGGCTCAACAGGATCCAAACCGTACAAACATTCAGCATTCTGATAAGCGACTTTTTGGAGCGTCTCGTTCGTGAGCCTGAGTTGATTGATGCACCTCGCATGCCCCAGAAACCCCTGAACAAGATACTGATCGATCCCACCCACCTTCAATTGAGCATCCGTACCGAACAAAACCCTCTCCGGGTACCGTTCGACAAAGTCCCGCAGCAACTTTCGATCTTCCTCATAGATGGTATCGGCCCACCGGACGAAAAAACTGCAGCTCGTATCGACATAGAGGTTTTGGTATTCCTTCAACAGCCCGGACAATCTCTCCGTCCCCAGATGGAGCTGATGTGCTCCTATGACCTTGAGCTCGCTGTATCTTTTCAGTATTTCGAGTGTCATTTGGAGCAATTTTTCATTGGACGCTTCAACACCCTTTTTATATCCCTTCGACCAGTAAGATTCCGCCCCGCCACCATGGTAAGGTGAGGCGCTCATCCTCTGGGTCACGTGCCACAAGACGGGCATTTTTTGCGCTTGCGCCATGCTGAATATTTCCGCCCATTCTTCGCTAAGCCACACCTCCGGTTCGACTTCCCCCACCATAATATGTCCATTATGAAGTTTCAATCCCCGGGCGCCGTTGTCCATAGCGGCCTTCAAAATATCAACATCCGGGTCCGTTGCAGGGATTGTAACCAGCCAATTGAACCTTTGGTCGGTATCGCTCACGTCTCTGTAGGTATTAAATTTTTCTCTGTCCTCAGCAATAGCCATGAGGCGGCCCAGGCGAAACGCATCGAGTCGTGCAAACCACTCATCCAAAAGTCGGTAGAGGGCCGAATGCCTGTCAACCGGCCGAAGATGGGTATGCGAGTCAAACCAATAATCTTCACTGGGTTGAAAGTGCAGTCCCCATCCTTTGGAAAAACCCCCGTCAAGAGTTTCCCTTTCCTTTATGGTCGGGCAATGCGGCCTTTCATTTTTCACGGTCTTTTCATCGGCCAAGGCTCTTCTCCTAAAGGAATTCTATAGTTCGCTGCGTATTTGATATCTCGACGGTTTTTCTCGCGGCCGCGCTCTTTTGGCCCGCCACTCCTACAACGGCACTGTCCCATCCAACTTCCTCATCACACTCCGGTTCCAGCCCTTGCTCGATATGCTCGATAAACATAACCACCGTATTTCTCCCGCCTTTTGAAGGGATCAACTCAACGGTATGATTCTTCCGGTTCTCCAACCTGATTTCCAGCGTTTTATCCTGCCTGAAAGACCCCTTAATGAGGCCTTCATCGCCGACCGCACCGGATTCGCTGTCAACATCACTGACGGATGCAAAATGGCACTCCATGTATGTCCCCCGCACGCTGTTGTCATACTCCAGCGCGACGACGGCATTGTCATAGACATCACTTCCAGGTGCATACACACAGAGGTCGCGTATATATCCGTCCTCCTGCTCGGCATCGAGGAAGTATCTCTTTCGCCGTTCATCGGCCTCGATATCCAGATAGTGATCACAATGTTCATCACATTCCAGGCACCTGCGCGGTGCGTCTTCACGCGGCCTATATACGTCCATTCCGCCGAAAGCCGAGACATAACGGGGGCGTCCGCCTGAGAACAGGTTCATCTGGTCCATGAAGTGGCATCCTTTATGAACCAGCAAACCGCCGGAATTTATTTTTTTTCGATGCCAACGGTGCCAGAATTTAGCGCCCTCCACGAACCGCCTCGCCCACACCATCTGAACTTCGCCGATCTGTCCCTCTTCGATGACACGCCGCATAGTGACCACATTCTCGCCGTATCTCGCATTGAGGCCCGGGAAAAAAATGCCTTCCGATCTTTTTGCGGCTTCAACTATCCGGTTGCATGCCTCCAGCGTTGTGGCCATTGGTTTTTCACAATAAACATGCAAACCGGCGTCCAAAGCATCCACAACGATGTCGGCATGTACACTTTCCGGCGTCATGACATAGACGGCTTGCAGATCATCCTCCTCCAAAAGCTCGCGATAATCTTCAAACCACTTCGATGCCCTCAAATCTTTTTGGGCCTCCCGGGCGCGGACGGGATTCACATCAGCGACTCCTACGACTTCTATTCTTCCATCATCCGTCATTTCTTCAAAGGTATCCTGCAGATAACCTATGGCCCTGTCGCCCGTACCAACTATACCAACGCCTATCTTAACCATTTGCCGATCACCTTAATTCATCAGAGTTTCATTGGCGTTATAATCGGAGTGCCGGGGCCAGGAACCCGGATCGCGCCATTCCGCCGGGCATCTCTGCCCGGCGTGATATGTTTCTCGGCCGCTGTTCATCACATTCACCCCGTTATTGTAAACACTGGCGGAATCCCTGCCCGGATCAGCCCAGGTGTTCCACGAAATCAACCGTTGAATTCGTAAATATTCAGGGAACCACGTAGCCCAATGGAGAATTTAAGATACTCTATTTTGATTTCTTATTCAACAACATAGTTTAAACTCTCCGCCACCTTCACTCCTCCGGTTCCTCCTCGTGGATGATTTTCGCCGCGTAAAGCAGCGCATTAACAAACATCCGGTCCGTGCCAAGGTCCGCGGCGGTCAATCTGATGGACTTTCCCGCTGCGCCGATTCCACCACCCAGCGGGTGCGGGCCGAACAGCACCAGGCGACCCTCGCCCCGCCGGCCCACCACGATGGCGCCGGGAGGCTCGTGCTCGTCAGCCGGCACGGGGTAGGTGCCGATCACCCGGCTGTCGTCGCGCGGGAACATGATCGGCCCATTACCGTGGTGCATCGTTACCTGCGCCCCGTAACCGTCCGTAACCGGATGGGCTTTCAAAGAGATGGGGAACAGGGCAGTGGCGCGGAAAACATGGCTCCGAATATTCAGCAGCCGGGGACTGAAGCGCTGGATGGCGGTGTAGGCCCCGGCACACGAGCCGACGTAGCCCCCTCCGTTCTTGACGTAGTCGAAAATCATTTGCTGCTGGTCGCGCTCAAGCTGGTAACCCGTGCCCTGCGGGAAATAAATCACGCTGAATTGGCTCAGGTCAATCTCGCCCACATCCTCGGGACGGATGCCCCTGGCCTCGATTCCTTCGGGAAAAGTGAAATTCCGGGGCTGCTGGTTGCGCCGGGCAATGAGCCGACCGACCTTCCCTTCGAGTTGAGCAACCTGTGCGCGGCGCTCCGCCAAGCGGCGAGCTGTCTCAGCGTCATCGAAGGCGATGCGATCGGCCAGTGCGGCGAACCGCTCCTTGCCCAGGTGCAGAGTCTCACCGAGGAACCCGGCCTGCTCCCGGCTCAGCGCGCGCGTATAGACCGTCAGCTCGTCCACGCTTACATCAATCGGGGCCGGGCCGCCCAGTTGCAGGGTGTGCATATCCGCGGGCGAAAGCGTGTAAGTATATAGTGAAGAACGCCTGCCATTGTGGTAAAGCCTGACCTCGGGTCGGGGCTCGGTCGTCGAGTCCCAGACCAGCGCAAGATGATTCCATTCGCCTTGACTCACCGCGCCGAACGGAGTCTGCGAGAAGAGGCGATTCGTCCAACGGAACCGCCATGTGGGTCCCGACGGCTCGTAATAGAACCGCAACAGCACGTCTTCTTCCCCCTCGATGGCGAGGATTGTCCGCCCGGGTTCCTCGGCGAGCTGGGGGAAATCGGCCCGGAAAACAAGCTCCAATGTACCGGATTCGAAGGGGAATCCGTCGGGAAGAGCGTAACGCACAAGCGCTTCGCCGGACAAAGAGACCGCATGGGAGTGGTCGCTTTCCACAATTTCCAGCTCCGCTGCTTCCCGGGGCTCAACCGACTCGCCGCCGGACCACGCCCCCAGGTCACCGTCAAAGCTCGCGCGGAAGAAGACCAGGGGCGCTCGGCTGACGCCGTTTTCCACCTGTGGAAGCTTTTCTACCTCGCCGCTATAAGAAATCGCGGGACTTAAAACACATACATGACACAGTACTAACGCGCAGACAACACACGCCAACATCAGCTTCAATGTACGAAGTTTACTCAACATATCTTGCGCCTCCTTTTAACAAGATTGATACTGCTCAGCAACCATAATGTTCAATGAATCAAGTTCATTTGCAAAGAAATAGACAATAGTGCATGGCCTGTTCTTTTGTAGTAATATGTGTGTAATGAAAGACATACATTCACCATTTTAAGGAAACCATACACAATGTTTATTATACCACAAACAAAAGGAATTTGCGCACGGAGATCGCAGGACACGGGGTGGAGCGTCGGACAATTTGCGCCCCGGCACACGTAAAAAACGTCACAGCGCAAATTCCTCCACATAACATTGACTTGACCCTGCATCAACTCCGCAATAGAATGTAGGAAAGTCCTCAGTGAACCACGTTGTTGCACCACCGGCACAGGGCACGGTGGTGAGAAAACTACGCACTTCACTGAAT
>JAGYMJ010000174.1 GCA_018400625.1 Planctomycetota bacterium | reverse complement strand
GCGCCTGCGGCGGTCTGTTCCTCGATCAAAGTCGCAATCAGCATGAAAAAGGCCACGATGCCGGCCACCCTGTAGTCCGCCAAAACGAACGCGGCAAGCACGGCTACTGCTACCAGGGTTGACATATGCATCCGACCACGGCTCATCTCCTTGAAACCGCCGATAATGATCGGTGCGCCGACTATAATAGCACCGATCAGTGCGCTTATAGAGCCTATTTCTTCCTGCCCGGCAAAGAATAAATGATCGGCAATAAAACTGTTTATTATAAGCAGACCGCCGATCAATGTGATGACCAGACGTGTTTGCAGGGAACCTACATGCTCATGTTCGTGGTCGTCAGAGCGACCATTGCTGTTTTCTTGATTGATCATAATTGCTTTCCTGATATCGGAATGATAGTTATTATTTCAGAATAAAATCAGACATATCTTATTCATCTTCATCGTCGTTTTTGCGCGGATGCTGCGGTGATAATTCCAGCCAAAGTTCGCGTCCGACGGTTTCGCTTTCACCATGAAGAACGAAAGAACCTTCAGCCAGGCCCAGCAACTCATCGACCATACGACCATAATGCCATTCCTTAAGAATGGCGGCGTGTTTGGGAGAGCGCTGATAAATGCCCAAAAGTTTTTGAAGCATCTCGGCGTCCGCGTCGGCGCTGGTGACCACACGGGTCTTGTAAGCTTCGGCCCTTCCGATGATCTCTGCCCTGTCTCCGTAAGCATCTTGTTCAATGCTCGTGGCCTGGCGACGTGCTTCCTGGATGAGAGCGTCTTTTCGACTCTCCGCATCCAAAGCCATATCAAAATGCGGCTTTATTTCGTCCGGGACCTCCGGATCACGTATAGGTTCTATGCCCACGAGTTCAATCCCGATGGAAAAACCATTATTTTCTTCAAATGCTCTCATGTAGTTTATTATGCGATTATCTATCTCTTCAAAGAGGGACAGTCTCATATATCGGGGGCCTTCTTCCGTGCTTATCTCCTTTTCTCGGCGTTTACGCCGGACTTCCAGCACTTCCCAGTTACTGACGACTTCAATGACGGCCTGAATGATAATCCGGCGAAAAACCTCTTCCGGTGAATCGAACCTGAACGCGTAATCAAAAGCGCCGGTTTGGTCGCTTCTTACACGGTATCTGGCCCTTAAAGACATATGTATCAAATTGACGTCCCCCGTGATCAGATAATTGTCACGGTACAGGCTAAGCTGCCCTTCTTCGGCCCGGCGCTGTTGTTCACCTTCCATTCCGCCGCCGCGTGTGAACTCTCTGTCGATATCGAGCGTTTGCTGCTCAAGCGGCAGCCATACGATCTCATGCCAGGGCCACGCGAAATGCCAGCCGCTTTCAGAATCCATAACATACCCGCTACCGCGACCGGGGCCGAGTTTGACTTCGACGGGCCGGCCGAAACTCAGCTTTATCGCCACGCGGTCCCGGGGCACGTAAAACCAGCCCTGCATAAGATAGATCACTAAAAGTATGAGCATCCCGATTTTTAAAAACTTGAAGCTGACATTCAGCGCATCGGAAAGAGCCTTATGCCCTACGTCTTCGCGATCAATCCCCTTCTTTTCAGGCATTTCACCTCCGGCGGCGTTATTCTCCGGGCTCTGTGTCGGGTGGTGATTTTTTATGTCATTGTATTTTTCATTTTCATTCATTTTCTGCTGATCCCTTAATTATGGTCATTATCCTCGGTTTCAACATCAGTGTTATCTCTTTTTATTTCTTCTCCTTCCTGTGTTTCTTCCATGATATCTGCATCCGGTTCCCGGATAATATCTTCGATCGGATCGAAACGTTCATGGAGCCCCTGGGGCCCTGAATACAGGACGGAAAGGGGTTCGCTCCGGGTATCCAGCACAAAGCTGATGGGGGCGCCTTCTTCTCTTGCGCTTTCTGCGATGTTGCGGAGAGATTCAAGCCTTCTCAGGAATATAGCCAGTTCAGGTGCTTCGGCGAAAACAGCATAAAAATCGGCTTCAGCGGCTTCCCCTTCGCTTTCAATCCGTTTGGCTTCCGCCATCGCATCCGCTCTTATATTCTGAGCTCTTTTTTGAGCCTCAGCCACTATTTCCTGTTTTCTGGCGCGGCCTTCCGCGAGATATGTTTCGGCCACTTGTTCACGCTCCGCCTTCATGCGCTCGAAAACTTCTTCCGTGGTTGTTTCAGGGATAGCTATGCGCCGGATACCGAAATCAACTAACTCCAGACCGTACCCCTTGGCTTTGATGGAGGCACGCGTGCCCTCTCTTATGCGTTCTTCGAGTTCATCAAATTTGAGATCATCTTCTCTTGTTGACACCAAATTAGGGAATGTCATGTCCGATATGGCATTGGAAGTTTCACTGAAAATAATGTCTCTGAGGTGCTGGTTGGCAATTTCAACATTGCCGCCGAGGTTTTTTTCAAAAAGCACGGGGTCCGACAACCGCCACGGGGCGAAGACGGAAACGATCACCTGCCATTCATCCTGGAGCTGTGTCTGGGCAAGCGGGCCGTCAATAACTCTTACCCTCCGATCAAAGGTCCTTACCTGGTCAATAGGGTAGGGCAGTCGAAAATACAGCCCCGACTCATCCTCATCGGCGTCAGGGCGGTTAATGACGCGATGCACGTTGCCGGGAGGCCGATAATGGATGGCCATTTCCGTCGTGCGGACCTGAAACATAAACACATATGCGCACATCAATACGAATACAATACATACGATGACGACAGTTATCTTGTTTTCCTTCATCTTAAACTATCCTCCAAATCTATATCTAAGATATCGGTTGGACGTCTTCCTTTCATGTCAATAATATTGACTTCCTTTTCCGTTACGGGTACTATATACAGGTGATGACCGGCAAGGACATCTTCTATGGCGGTGAAATGCTGCCTGAACCTGTATACCTGGGGAGCTTGATCATATGCTTTCAGGCGCACCTGAAACTGGCTTTGTTCAGCCTCGGATATTTCGGTCAGTTCATAGGCATAGGCTTCTGCTCTATTAAGCCGTTCCGCCGCTTCGCCTTCCGCTTCTTTGACCATCATAACCGCTTCCCGTTTACCTTGATTAATCATTGTTTCCTTCTGTTCATAAGCGTTTATTACCGATTCATAAGCCTCTGCCACGGCAGCCGGCGGATGGATAGAGGGCAATCCGGCATAGACAAGGTCGATACCCAGTTCAAGTCTGTCGATAGATTCTTGCAGTTTCCTCGCGAATCGTCGTGAAACCTCTTCTCTCTCGATATGGATCCACCGCAGGAAATTCTGACTGGCGGCTATCTTGCATACCGTTTGAAAAGCGAGATTTTCAATCAGTCTGTGCGGGTCTTCATGGCGATAATAGAAATTATAAGCCGATTGGACATCCACCCCGCTGGATGGATCGCGTCGGATGCGGTAATGCAGCCTTGCCATGAGACGCGCCAGGTTCAAAGACGGCGCGGCATGTTCGATTTCGACTTCCTCAAGGCTGGGGACAAGGAACTGGGCCTCTACACCTGCATTGGGCTCAACGTGCAGTTCTCGCCAAAGTATGACATTTTCATCCCGTTGAACCTGCGTCTCTTCTTCCATTTCCGTCATCTCCGTCCTTTCAAGATACGGCTCGTCCTCATAGATCAGCTTTCCTACAGTCTTACGATATATATTATCCGCTTCAATACGCCTGATGGTCTCGATCGGCCAGGGCAGTTTCAGGTGAAAACCCGGTTTATACAAACTCGCCGGCAAACCGGCCTCCTGGTCCGGCGATCTCAGGCGGGGACGTCCCAAACGTTCGATAAAGGCGGCCTCGCCCGGTTGGATAACAACCAGCGTTGAGAGGGACCAGAGTGCGAATATCTGGATCAATAGGAGCGGCAGGATCGCACGCTGCATGAAGCTGTAGAGCCAGGTTTCGGATATCTTAAAGCCGAATTGATAATCGAGCATGGCTGCAAAGGTTTCAAAAACACCGGCCGGTTCGGCGCAGAGATTCAAAAGCCTGCTGTCGTAGGCGGGACGCCATTCCTGGTCGGGAAGCCGGGGGCGATAGATGTCCAATACCATGTTGAGCAGTACTTCTAAAGCGATGATCCCCATGAAAATAGGTATGAGGTATGCCGAGATGACTTCCAGCCACGGAAAACCGAAATGCACCATTGCGTAAGCTATAACCAGCAATATGCCGGTCAAAACGTTCCCCATCAGATAGGACGCCGGCGCCCGGAGCAATTGATATCGTTCACTATGAGCGAGTCCGGTAGCATATTTCCCCAGGAGAAAACCGAAAAATGTCACAGCGGCCATGCCGGCTACTGCCGCTAATGGCTCCATTGCCTCCATGGTTTCCGTCCGTATCACCACATTCAGGTTCCAAAAAGATAGAAAAGCCAGTGCACCTGATAATATAACGGAAAAAGCAGGGACGAAGTATTTTTCGAAAATTTTCAGACCCGTATGGGCGCGCATGCGGTCCAACTGCTGTTCTTCGAATATTTCTTCGCTCAGGCGCCCTTTCCTTATATCCTCAAGTTCTTCTTTTTCACTGGCGGCAAGACGCTTCTGGCGTCCGTGCAGGTAAACCACCAGCCATAGAAAAAGTCCGGGCGTCATGAACAAGGTTTGAGCCAACAGGGCCTGGCTCCCGGTCCTTGCGTATAATATGTAACAAGTGATGATGAATAGCGCCTGGGCCAAAAAACCGCAGCCCGACATCGTTTCAATAGTTCTTTTTTTTGACATTATTCTGAAGTCCCTCGAATAAACCGATTTTTAATTTTGTCGTAAAATGAGCCAATAAGTTTGTCACTATTAAAAAAAGAATAATTAAACCAGCTCTCTTCCTTCGAACAGGAAAGCCGCTAAAAAAACCATCCCTAAAGACCATATTATCCCGTACGCAGCGGCATGCAGCACATAGGCAACGGGTATGTAGGGGCTCGGTCGCATGAGCTGATCACCCAGCCAGAAAAGTTGAAGGGACGGTGTAACATGATAGGTTAATTTCGTCAATTGCCGCCAGATGCCGGCGATATGCAGATAAAAAGTATCATCCACTTGTATTGCACGGAAGTTCTGTTGTTCTTTATCTTCCCCGATATTGGAATAGGACCGCGATCCGGGGCGAAACCTCATCCCTTCCTTCCGTGGTTTTATATCACCAGAGCCGCTTTCCCTGACAACGATCTCGTAACGCCCGTTATCATCTGTCACCGCATCTCCGGGATCGCCGATGAAATGTACCCCCTGGACGGGTTCGTCATTTTCTTCGGTGACAAAACCGGATAGGGTCACTGTTTCGGCCATTTCGATAGGTTCCCAGCGAACCTTTTCGGTGTCAATTTCCCGACCAAACAGATAGTTTGATATCATTCCAATGAAAAAAACTGTAAGGCAGATCATTATGTTGGCGACAACATTAACTCTCGTCGAGGCGGCAAGGGCGACTGAGGCAAGGATGAGTATTCCGAAAAAAAGGGTTAAAGCCGCAAGTGCAACCGGCCAGGCGCTGGCTTCTGAGAAGGAAAGAGCAATCCATTCAAAATTAAATTCTTTGCCGATAAAAAGCAGGAAAAGAAAGGCTAACGTATAAAGGATAAATGCGGCGCGTATTGCTGCCGCGGTGAAATTTGTCCGGTAGAAATAATTGCAATATACCCCGAAGGCTATGCTGAAGAGCAAGGGAAGGAGCTGCGCCAGGAAGACCGGAATGTCGATTTCGAAGTTCACGGTCGTCGGGACCCCCATTCGAACAGTCATGAGGAGCATAAGGGCAAGCAGGTAACAGGCGAGCGCAAGCGCTGAAGATACTCCGGCAAATTTGCCGGCGACGAAAACCATTTTTTCTACGGGCTTACTCATAACAGCACCGGCGGTTTTTGACTCAATCTCATCGCTGATGACTTGAGTGGCGCCGAGCACCGATAAGATGATGCCGACCATGAAAATGGTTCCCAACCCCATATCCACGGTCAATTTGACATCTTCCATCATCGTAAAAGCCGTTATTACAGGACTTAAAGCTGTTAATGCAAGCCCTGCAACGATGAGGATGGCATATATGGGTTGTCGAACGATTTCGGCAAACGCATTACGAAATATAGCTAAAAAACTATGAATCATTAATTACAATATCCCCGTCTGATAATAGATATAAAATAAAATATAAGTACAATACATACGATAAGGCGAATTCCGACAGGGGACGGGATCGAAAAAAAAGAAGTATAAAAGATGATATATATGTCAAGCAACGAATACTAATGATATAAATATTCTAACAAAATATCAGGAATTGATCAAATAACTCCGATGATTGATTTTTGCATTGACCACCTAAATCACAAATTCCAAAGAAAAAAGGCCCGACGGGCCTGTCACAACCGCAGTACCGGGCGACCAATGAAGTCGTCCGAAGACGAAAATAGCGTCGAAGGGCCGAAACAGAGCACTCGGTGTGCGAAAAATATTCCGCTCCTTCGGGAAAAGCACGAAATCGGCCGGTTTGGAATTTTGAAATTGTAAATTGTAATTTTTTTGGAACTTGATATTTTGAATTTGTAATTTTTTTCGGCGCAGTGCGTGGCCGCTTCAAAGCAACGGTTGAAGTCCTGGGGTTCTTCGATTAACAAAT
>JAGYMJ010000173.1 GCA_018400625.1 Planctomycetota bacterium | reverse complement strand
ATTCAGTTGAGCCTCAATGCGTCCCAATTCCCCTTCAACATAGGTTTCTACGCCATTCAGGTGTTTTTTTAGCCCTTCCATACCCCCTCCTAAAGATTCAATTCGCTGCACAAACTTTTTTAGGGGAACCATAAAAAGCAAACAATATAAAGCGATGACAAGGGAGCCGAAACTTAATAAAATCAAAAAAATCGCTTGCCAGACCGGCAACGCCATGTTACCAATAAACAACATATTCATCTCTCCAATTTTCATTTATTTCTATCCGGACGAAAAGTCTTGATCATTTTTCTCCTTTACAGCTCGGTTGATCCTCTTAGTTCGTCGTACAAAAATTACTATCATTACAAAAAGAATACCCCCTAATACTATCTGGGCCCACATTTCGGAACGTCTGAATCCTCCAAGCCAAAAAAGGACAGGGATAGCTAATATCATTAAAACATTCTCCACATAGATCGGCCACCTTTTCCGGGGATTAACATTCTGTTGATCATCGGCATTATTCATCATCTTTCTCCTGTTATGTATTGAATATCTTGCGTTGCAGCACTTCGGATTCGGCAGAGACTTACAAACAATATTTTGTTATTTTGAGCTATCCCTGGACAGAAACATCCCCATTCAACATCAAGCGGGTTTGATTCAGCGCCCATCCTGCAGCTCTTTCACGTATCTGCTGTCTATTCCCGGGGAAATGGTAAGTAAAAGAAGAGAGACAGTTGTTTATACTGATACCAATACAGACTAACCCCACCGGTTTTTTGTTACTGCCACCGGTCGGCCCCGCTATACCGGTCGTGCTTATACCGACTTGTGCTCCACTGATTCTGCAAACGCCCAAAGCCATTTCTTCAGCAACCTGGGCACTGACCGCACCATATTTTATCAGGGTCTCTTCATTGACCCCTAAAACAGATATTTTGGCATCATTGCTGTATGCGACGGTATCGAGCAGAAAACATTCAGATGCACCGGGCAACTTCACAAGCATATCGCCTATCATGCCACCAGTACAAGACTCGGCGATCGCGATATTCCATTTTTTCTTTTTTAAAGCCCGAAGCAGGATATCCGTCAGCGTTTCATCCCCCAATCCGTAGAGAGCATTACCCAGTCTTTTTTGCAACTCGATGAGATCTGCTTCTATCAGAGAGAGTGCTTTCGACTCATCTTCTGCAACAGCGGACACAAAAATTTTTATGTTACTGTTATCAACACAAAGCCCAAGTTCCGGATTACGCCCAAGCCGCATCATATCATATAATAGCGAATTGACTTCAGACTCAGGCATCCCAAAAAGATTGACCTGACGGGTTAATGAAATTTCAGTCTGACCGCCGTTTTTTCGGATAATACTCATAATGAAGGGTAAAACATGATCTCTGAACATTTTTTGCATCTCTTCCGGAACTCCCGGCATGGCAACAGTTCTTGTTTCTCCGATGCTGCAGCAAAAACCGCATGCTGTCCCAATGGGATTATTGAATACTAACGCACCACGGGGGATCATCGCCTGGATTCTGTGACGTTCAGACATTTCCTTGCCCAGGCTATGAAGCATTTCACGTATGTTTTTTAAAGCATCCTCATTCAGCTCCAAGCCCAACCCCGCCGCCTTTGAAACAGCTTCACGCGTTCGATCATCGAGAGTGGGCCCAAGACCGCCGCTAATAATGATAAAACCGCCCCTCTCAGCAGCGTGCAGTAACTCGGAGGATATCTCGTCGGCATCATCTCCCAGAATAGATATTGCTCTGACCTTTAATCCATTATCAGTCAGAAGCCTCGAGATAAAAGCGGAATTGGACTCTGAAGAACGGCCGCATACCAATTCCTGCCCTGTGCTTATAATCGTTGCCGTTTTATTTAACGGCGGCATATTATTGTTTTTTTGGATCATCAAATAAAGTGTTCGGCGAACATCGGCCTGCAATTTTAATATTCCCTTTATACAATTTCACACTGACAGTCCCGGTAATACGGGACTGGAGAGATGAAAAGAAATCATCATACGCTGAACGCAGACGACTAAACCAGTCTCCTTTATAGACGATGTTGGCATAAGAACGTCCTATGTCCTCCTTCGCTTGTAAAGTTTCGTAATCCAAACAGAGTTCTTCAAGCGCCGTATGAGCCGCAGACAGCACATAGGCACCAGGAGCTTCATAAACTTCTCTGGCTTTATGGCCTGACATCCTGTCTTCCACCGCCTCTACACGTCCTATACCATGTTCACCGGCCCTGGTATTAAGGTAATCAACCAGTTGGTGCGGGACCATGTGTTCACCATTGATGCTTGTCGGTTCACCATTTTCAAAATCAATAGTCATCGTCTCGGCCTCATCAACCGCATCTTCCGGACGCACGGTAAGGCAATAATATTTTTCCGAAAGCGGTTCCCAGGTACCCATCTCAGGATTCAGTGAAACCACTGATCCCCAAAGATTAATGTCACAATTCAAAGATGATTGCGATCGGCCGGAAAAGGCGATGTTGTTTTTCTGAGCATATTCTAAAGCTTTTTCGCGATTTTGTAATGGCGGTATTTGATCGGGCCCAACAATATTAAGGTTGGGGGCGAGAATCGCCACATTGGACCTGAACCTTCTTGCATCATCGCTATTACTATACGTCCCGAGAGCAACGCTTTCAATACCGTCACGACAGGCTCTTTTAGCAAGCACCTCTGCAATAAGAGGGCGAGTTAATGCTCCACTTAACATGTAGTTATGTTCATAAACGGCGGAGGCACGTAAAACTCTAAATGCATATTCACGAATAAATTTTTCCCGGCAATCCTCTACGTAGGCACCCGAAGCGCCTAATTCCACGGCCTGTTCGCCCAACGCAAATGTCTGGGAATCCGAACCCAATTTCACGATAATCGCCGTAACCTCAGCGCCGCGTTTCTTATACAGCCAATGCAGGCAGACCGAAGATTGCAATCCGCCCGCAAAAGCTAAAATAACTTTTTTCTGCACCATGTTATTGCCTCATTCTTTCGCTGAAACGTCATTATACCCTTAATGGACTTCACTCAAAGGAATCATCTTCCGCATCTTCGTCTTTATGCCCCAATTCGAATTCTTTAATAATTTCAAGCAAATGTTTATTTATTTCATCAAGAGCTTTGGCAAAAGTTTTTGGGGTCAAGGCCGCCTCTGTTCGACAAGCCAGATGTGTCTGCTTAGGACCAAATTTCAATCTTAATGAATAATTTCGCCCGACAAGCCTATAATCATGATCCGTTACCTCCGAGTAACCAAGGCGAGAGGTCACCGCAAGAATACGCTCTTCTGAATCTTCTCGCGCGACATATCCAACAGGAAAAGTGAGGTAGAGATAATATGACCGTTCGCTATGAACGAGCCGAACCATCACTTTCTCATCTTCAAACCAATAAGCACTAAAAGGTTTCTTATCTTTCATGTCGGTATAAGACAATGGGATTTTACCTGAGAGCACAGATTGAGATAAATGCTTAGCTGATTGCAAGACAGGCACACCGGCATCTTCTTGTTCGGAAATTGGACTCTCTTCCGATTTCTCCGCTTCTCCCTCAGTAGCGGTTTCACCATTGACATAACTATCTTCCTGCCGGACTTTCCCGTCTTCTTCCTCCAAAGCCTGCTGCATAACCTTTTCAAATTTAGAATGCATTGACTCAAAATTAACGATTTCTTCTTCACCTTCTTCACTGGAAATATCTTCAAGAGAGGAAATCATATCGGAGTTATCACTTTCCTTCTTTTTGTCAATATTTTCTTTCAGTTTACCATCAAGAATATCCTGATATTCCTGAAATTCATCCTCCCTGAGTTGTTCTTTCCAGGCAGGATATATATACTCATAAAACTCTTTAATCCGGTCCTCACCTCGGCTGTCTGCATCAGCAACTCCACGTTCAGCCGCCATACAAACGGCCCTGAAGTCATTTTTGAGTTCCTCAGTAGGTTCTGCAGGGTCTGGTTTAGGGGGTTGGATACATAATGAGTCAAAACATTTTAAGAAAACCGGATAGGGTATTTCATGGATTTCATCCTGATAAATTCTCTCAATTGTTTTTGCCGGATCACTCAAATTAGCCACTTTTTATTTCCTCAATAAAATTAACTATAATTATTACCGAACGCAAAAACCAGTGATCAAAGCAATCTCGCTGTAAACTGCTTCAACAAAATAGACTTATTCCAAGTTTTCTACAATCTTCATAAGACGTTTGCCATATTCAACATAAAGTTGATATGAATCCTCTTCTGAAGATGCCTTTTTGCCTTCGTGCATGATCGCAGCCAAGTGTGGTTCGATAGAAACCCCACCGTGATAACCCCTGTTTTTCAAGTCTGAGAGCACTTCTTTGACTTTTCCTTCCCCTTCCCCGGGAAAAGTATAATTCAGTTCGCCGTTACATCTGACAGCATCTTTGATGTGGACATAAGCTATATGATCCCTGACTTCTTCATAATACTTCCAGGCATCCTGATCATGCGCTACAGGATTCCCAGTATCCCAGACCAATTTGAAACTGCTGCTGTTCATCGCCTCAACCAATTCAAGCGTCTGTTCGGGACCCTGTCCGGCCCAACCATCACAATTTTCATGTAACAGCACAATCGAATGATCTTCGGCAATATCGACCAGCTTCCTCATACGCTTAAAGACTTCTTTTTTCCACATTGCTTCAGGCAGACCCGCATTCGGATAACTCATCACACGTATGAATCGGCATCCCAATTCATTCATTCGGGGCACAGCGCGCTGCAATTCCTCTATGTCAATGTCCGGATGCTTGATAATAGGTCTTGCCCAATTACAAAGCTGAGAACCGAAATCCGACACTTCTAAGCCGCCGGCTTTCACCTTTTCCCTCACCTCTTCGTAAGTTTCATCACAAAGGTCCGTTATATTTACACCGTGTATGTTTCGCAACTCGATATGTTCCCAACCAAGCTCTTTATGGGCCTTTATTTGAACATCTATGCCTTCACCTGCTTCATCGGCTATTCCTGAAAAAAACATTATTTCATTACTCCTGTTGAAAGATACTGATAAAAATATTCGTCAAGCTACTACGTGTCTTCAGAGACATTGCTCTGAAAACTTGGGCACCTGACGTCGCAGAATTTCGTCGGATAAATGTCAGAACTTATTAAACAAAAACCTGAATTCAGTCGAACAACCCGCTTCATTGCCGGGTATGGAACTCATAAACGGCATTCTCTTGTGTTACAGTCTCCAAAGCACCCGGTCGTATAAGCCGTACCTGCTTAATAGCATTATTTGCAGAAACGCCCTTGTGCACCAAATAGCAAGCCAGCATCACCCCTGTTCGCCCTATACCGGCCCTGCAATGAACCATAACCGCTTTATTTTCATCTGCTTGACGTTCGCAGAAATCCACAAAAAGATTGATCTGGCTGTGTGTCGGCGCGGCAAAATCCCTGATGGGCAGATGCAGGCTCTCAAATCCGTATTTTTTCAACATAGCGGGATTCAAAGGTCGCAGAGTAAGCGTTACAACAGCACCAATTCCCGCTTTTTTAAGTGCTTCCCAAACCACCTCTCTTGTGCCGGGATGCGACATACCGGCGATTTTACCGGGTACCAGCCAGAATAAATCATTCAATTCTTTTCTCATAGCAGCAAAACACAGTGAATTTTATCGCTTTATTTAAACAGATCAGAACAAAAGCTGTATCTAAAAGTTAAAGCAATGTCAGCGCCCGCGTCCTTTCGCAGAATCATCTGAGCTATTATAATAATATAGTACAGTTTCTTAATATTATAATCGCTTTTAACAAAAAACTAAAGGAAAGAAAAATTAAATTTCAAAATATAGTCCAGGAATTCTTTTTACCAAAACTTAGTTTCCGCTATATAATGAGGATAGCAATCGTTGCGGCAGTGTCATTTCTCGTCTTTCATTATCTGACACCCCCCTTCTGCATCGACGGTGAAAGCATGGCTCCCACCTACAGATCGGGCGGCCTCACTTTAGGCTGGCAACCGGCCTATACCTTTGCAGAACCCCGGCGCGGAGATATAGTCATTATTCGGATGGCTGGAGACCGTGTCACCTTGTTGAAAAGGATTGTTGCTCTTCCCGGAGAAGAAATTGAATTCAGAAATGGAAAAGTTTTCATTGATGGGCGTAAACTCGAAGAACCTTACGTGAAAAAAAAAGGCGACTGGAACCTTGAGTCAAGAACAGTTGAAGAGGGGCATTATTATGTGATCGGCGACAACCGGAGTGGACGAATGGAAGAACATGTTTTTGGGCAAGTAGAAAGATCAAGAATTATCGCGACACCGCTATGGTAAAGAAATCATTCATCGCAATATTTATACTTATAAGCTTATCTTTTCCCATTCATTATGCCGTCACCCGTGTAATGGTTTCCGAAGAAACTCGAATAAGGAAACAATTTAATAGCGTGTCCGCTCTTATCAGCAAAGAAAGGAGTGAAAGCACCGCTTCGGCCTACAGGATAAACCTTGCTGTGAGCAATATTTTCCATGACCCTTTTGCCTTAAAAATTTCTGATCCCGCATTTTCTGGTCACTACCGCCCGCAAGAACTTGCCCGTGAAATTATCCGTATTCGAAGCCTCTATGATCAAATAAATTTATCCTTTCACGATCTTAGCATTGAAATTATTGAGGATGGCCATGCTGAAGCCCTTTTTACCGCTCAGATAAAATCTTACAGGGGCGAAAGAGGCATAAGAGACGTCCAGGAAATGGAAGCAGAACTGAGAAAGATAAATGGAGATTGGTTTTTGACAAAAATAAAGACCGTCGTGGTATTACGCAAATAACTTGCTAGTTTTTTGCTTTTTTTTATTTTTTTCATATAATCATTTATTTCTATTTTCTAGTTGTTGCCTTGCCGACTCATATAAACCCAAAGTTTCGAAGTCATTTATGCCGATACAAAACATACTTTTTGCGCTCGCCATAACAGGTCTGGCCGGTTTATCGACCGCTATAGGCGGAATAATTAACTTTTTCGTTAAAAAACCCACCCGCACTTTTATGGGCTTCACTCTTGGTTTCTCCGCCGGAGTGATGATATTCATTTCCTTTGCAGAATTCCTGGATCAAAGCATCGAGGATCTGACCATTGTTTATGGAGACAACTGGGGTTTTACGCTGGGAGTAACCGCTTTCTTTATTGGAATGCTCGGCATTTTTTTGCTGGATATGCTGGTTCCTCATGATTATATTGGCGATCACGACGACCACGACCCATCCGATACGGAAGAAGAAGAGGGATTAATGCGCGTGGGTATCCTGACTGCTGTCGGGATAGCATTACATAATTTCCCCGAGGGATTGGCAACTTTCTTTGCCACTCTGCATGATGTTCGCCTCGGTATGGCTATCGCGATAGCCATAGCTATACACAACATACCGGAGGGTATCGCCATTGCCGCGCCCATATATGCAGCTACCGGCAGCAGACTCAAAGCACTTCTGTATTCCTTTTATGCCGGGCTGACAGAACCTGCCGGAGCTCTCATTGCGGCATTCATCCTTTACCCTTTTCTATCAGAAGCCTTGCTTGGTTGGGTTCTGGGGGGAGTTGGAGGTTTTATGGTGGCTATCTCACTCGATGAAATAATACCGGCGGCAAAAACCTATGGAACTCAACACGCCCCCATCATCGGAGTCATTGGCGGGATGGTTGTTATGGCCGCGAGTTTGATACTCCTGGGTGCCTGAGACCTTTTGAAAAATCCCTGCGGTCTGATCTAAAATGTGCTGGAAATCAAATGAGCATAACAGATACCCCCTTTGAAAATTTATCCCCCAAACACAGACCATTATTCCCTGTGCTTTTCGGTTTTGCTTTCGGCATAGCGGTTCAACATTTTTCTCCCCTGCTGGTAACTGTTTTACTCTTATTATTCATCTCTTCCGCAGCTATATCACTTTTTATCCTGAAAAAAGAGACAGGCAAAACAGCCTGCTGGCTCTGCGCCTTCATGATTTTTATGATTTTTGGGGGCTTGTGGTATAACCTGCGATACCAATCCCTTCCGCCTTGCCATATCGCCAATTTATTGTCGAACCAAAACCGCCTGATGCGGCTGAAAGGGAAGGTAAGGCAAGAACCCCGGATCATGATTTCAAGATATGAGTTACAGAAAAGGGGCCAAAAGAAAACTCTTCGATGGCTGCTAAGAGTTGAAACAGAACAAATAAAAACCGGCGAAAATAAATGGTTAAACACCGCGGGGGGAATAACAATGTTCGGCAGCGGAGAACTGCCGGATATAAATTATGGAGACCGCATAGAGTTCCTCGCCGGGCTGAGAGCAAATTCCCCCCCCACCAATCCCGGAGAACCAGACATGGCCGGCATTTATCGCAGATCAGGCAGCTACGGAACAGCTTCCGGGGTTACTTCGGCCGGCATAAAAATCCTGGAGCGCATCCGCTGGTACCGGTCACCAAGAACTGCTGTTGAACGGATAAGAAGCCGTGTAAGGGCACAAATGACTCAAAATAATGGAGGTAAGCATGTGCACCCGCTTGCACAAGCACTTATGCTCGGTGACCGACATGTCTTACCGGCTGATTTGTCAAGACAGCTTGAGAACGCGGGCGCTATGCATTTTTTAGCTATCAGCGGGCTGCATGTCGGAATTTTTGCGGCCGGCCTGTGGATGCTCTTAACCCTTACAGGTGTTCCGGCGGGCAAGAAACATCTTCTCCTTATCGCGCTTATCTGGGGATATGTTTTATTCACCGGAACCCGAACATCCTCTATACGGGCGGCCATAATGGTCAGCATGCTGGTCGGCGCCCCCCTATTGCACAGAAACTCCGACCCGCTGTCTTCTTTGTCGGGGGCGGCCTTTTTCATTTTACTATGGCGACCCCAGGAGCTTTTCTCGATCGGTTTCCATTTTACATTCCTTGCAGTTTGGGCGCTTTCTTTCCTTTATCCGAGACTCAGGAAAATCATCTGGCCATGGCGCGAAACCCAAATGAGTCTCCAATCGCCGGAAGAAACGACACTGACTGAAAAAATTTGGGTTCACGGAAGCGATTATTTCTTGCTCTCTTTCAGCGTTTGGCTGGTTATCACTCCTTTGACAGCTATGAACTTCCATCGCTATTCCTTAATCCTTCCCCTGTTAAATTTGCTTTTATGGCCGCTTGTTTTGCTCCTGCTGTTCTGCTGTTTTCTCAGCCTTTTATTCCTGCCGATAGGCGGCTTTTTGTTCAATGTCATGAACTATTTTTCTTCGCTGTTTGCCGGTGGGATAGAAGGATTGTTGTCTTTTTTTGAAAATCTGCCGGGATTTGTACGCCACACCCCGGGGCCGCCTTTCTGGTGGGTTGTACTCTATTTTGCACTCCTTATCACATGGTTAAGTATTCAAAACAAAAAATATAAAAACAAGATTGTTTTATACGGCACATTATTTCTGCTCTTATCGCTCTTTTTTTTTGAAATTAATGCCGGGAAGTTAGAAAACTTCCAAATAACGGTAAAAGACATAGGGCATGGACAGTGCATCATCATGCGACTGCCGGAAGGAGGTGTGCTGATGCACGATGCAGGCAGTCCCTCTCAAAACAAAGTGAAGGCCGCCGCCGGCGTTTTGTGGTATAACCGGATACGTCATATTGACGCACTGGTTGTCAGTCACAGGCATTTCGACCACTACTCTCTCCTACCGGAACTGGCGGAGAAATTCCCCATCTCCAAATTGCTCATACCGCCCAAAGGAGTGGGAGAACGAGTGGACAAGCGGGTTGAACGTGCTCTTTATGAAGCCGGCGATCAGTATATCAAGATAAAAAAGGATACAAAGATCACCGGCGGACTGCTGAGAGGGAAGACCCTTCACCCTGATTTGCGATTTTTAAGTGAAAAAGATATCAGGAGAAATGACAGATCGGCGGTAATATTGTTTGAGTATAAGGGCCGGAGCATCCTTTTGCCGGGGGATGCAGAAGAACAAGCTCTGAAAAGACTACTGAGCAATAAGGAAGTTTCCAGTATCAACGCGGATATCCTCCTGCTTCCGCATCACGGGGCATGGGCACCCATAATGGATGAATTTTTAGAGGCCGTCAGCCCCAAAATTGCGATTGCCAGCAACGGAAGGGAGTTAAGCCACCGGATGCGCGACATGCTGAATGATAAAAAAATACCGACATGGACAACTTACAAAGACGGCGCAATAATATTGGATTTTCAATCCGACGGTATTAATATAGAAGGCTTTTCATCCGGACGCCGTCAAACTATTTTGGGAAACAGCCTCGCAATGTGACGCTCATACAAGTTGATAGTGACATTCTCCCCCACGACCAATTCATTCCCACTCAAAGTGTCAAGATAACGCCCCCCTATCTCGGCCGCCACCTTATAGGCCACATGCAAAAGCTGTCGCAGGTCGGGATTATATGAATCACAAGTCTGATCATGCCGCAGCGCATTCGCATAAATTTCGCCGTCCCAGGTATTAACTTGCTCCGAAGACGGCAGATTGTCGGGGTCAATATCGACGACTGTTGCATAAGGCTCACAGAGTTCCCCCATTCTACTCAGAGCCTGGGAATATATTTCCTTAGCGATTTCTAATCCGCTGCCGCCTGACAAAGCCAAACCAATCAACTCTTCCAGCCAGGTGGTGCCGGCTGTTTTGAGATGGACTCCCACATCAAACCTTTCCATGGCCTCTTTCATTATCGGGTAGAGAGAAAATTTATCGCTCCCTGAATGGATGCTGAGTTTTAGATTTTCAGGCAGCCCAAACTCATTCACCGCAACTTTAATCACACCGATATCCGACTGAAATTCTTTTCTGAATTCATCGATATCCCCGATATAATCAACTCCCTTAAAGAAGCTGCCGCTGAATTTTGGCGCGATGGTCTGCGCAGGAACCCCTAAATCGGCCAGCATTTTAAGTATGAGCAGCAACTCATCAGGGGTCTGGGGTTCATCAGTTTCATCCATAGAAACTTCAGTAATAAATTGCCCCGCACCTTTTTGGCCCGCGATGTATTTGTAAAGCTCCGCAGCATGGCTCGCCGCACCCAGATATTTCGTTGCAGCATCCCGTATGCGGGCCTCAGTCAATTCAATGTTTCTCTCCATACCGGGCAATTCAACTTTTCCCGCCAGGTCCCGACTATGATTTACAAAATCATCAATATCAACCTGGTCGGCCGGTTCGCCGATATAGTCCGCAACATCAAGCGTAAAAAAATTGCTTGCAGCGACAAAAGAATCGACATTATCACGGCAAATATGGTCAGCATCCACATAGTAGGGAAGCTCCCATCGGCAAGCCGCAACGGCATCATCAGCCTCTGCCCTGACGTCTTGCGGCGTCGTATCGACAATCGTGTGCTCTCGGTGCGATTTATTCCAAACCGGAGAAATATGACAGCCCTTATTTTTCGCTTTTTTAATGGCGTTTAACTGGGCTATTCCTTGACATCCAAACCTATCACCTACTCCCAAAGAATACTTTTCTAATTTCATTTTTCTTTCCTCTTTTTATTGATATGTTTTTATGCGAGAGAATGCAGTATAGTAAAAGAACTGATATATTGCAAGTTCTTTCTCTATTGTCATGTGCAAATAACCAGGAATTTATTTATAATATCTTTCTTCATTCCTCAGTGAACCACGTTTCAGGCCCAATAAATTAGGAATTTAATTTTTTGTAAGTCCTCAGTGAACCACGTTGTTCCCCCACCGTGCCCTGTGC
>JAGYMJ010000172.1 GCA_018400625.1 Planctomycetota bacterium | reverse complement strand
TGCACACGGAGCCGCCGCCAGGTTCTGTCCCAGCCCAAAAACATCTGGAACATCTCCGGTCTGAACTGCAAATCTATCGTGAGCGGCCCCTCAACAAGCGGCACATCAAATCGCTCGAAATCCGGATCGATCGCGGAATGATAAGCCCGATCGATCCAGAGCCAAAAAGAGAGAGAACCGCGCGTGGAAACATCCACCTCACCCGCCAACCCCAGCCGAACCGAAACGTCCTTGCCCCGCACCCCCACCATCCCCGGGAGCGGCCCGTCAACCTCTTCCAGACCCGGTTCAGAGACCGAAATCACGCTGAGACCTTCAAAATCATCAACGATATCCGTCGGCACTTCGAAGCTTTCAGCTGAGTCAGCCCATGACGCTATCGTCATAATGCAGATCAAACCGACGGAAAGAAGAAAAAAAGCACCATTTACTGAATATCCACTGACATTCACTTCCATCAATTCCATCATATGTAAAAACCTCCTATCAATATAATTGTTGCTATTCAGAGTCAATTATTGAGGATATTGCCCTGAGTTGGAATCAATCTTCTCAGAGCCGTCTGCAGGGGCCGGGTTGGGCGGAGACACGGCGGAACGTGTTGGTTACGCTTGCTTGTAGCTAATAATCTTCATTCCACCGGCACAGGGCACGGTGGGGATGCTACGGGGTTCACTGAGGATTTAGTTCTAAAGAATACTCCGTATGAGCCCATCTTTCACACGGTTCAAAACGTAAGTTTTTTAGTGCTATATCTTTGCTCATAATTGCAAGACCTCACCGTTCATCAGGGAACTGAGCACTACTCTCCCGGATCAAACCATTTATCTCCACTGAGGGAAAAATAGGGAGGGATCTTCGGGTCGATAGTAAAATTGCCGCCGGTAGCACGCCACAGCTTCCCGTCCATCCCCTCTGGCACACTTATCGTCGCACGCGGCGGCGTTGGCGGATCATCCTCCACGGAATACGAATGATCCCAAACCCGTTCCCCGTCCGGGGCCCAGACCGAAACTCTGTTGACATAATTCCTCGGTCTCGGTGTGTCCGTAAAATCAATCCGGAACGCTTCCACTCCCTCGGGCACGTAGAACCAGTAGCCTATCCGGGGCGCCGTAACGCGAGTGCCGTCTTCGGATGTCTTGAATTCGATGACCTCCGGGATGTTGTACCGGGCAAGCGGCAGGTAAAGATTGCTTATAGCGCCGCGTGCTTCGACCCTGTAAACGCCCCTTTCTCCGGCGACCTCGATGGTCTCCGGGGTTTCTGCCTCATCCTCAAGACGAAACCCTTCAGGGCCCGTGATCGAATATTCAAAGAATTGCTCGGGAAGGCCGGCGCCACGCACTAAGAAATGAAGGTCGAACCTGTCCCGTTCACCCTCATGCCAAATATGAACCACGGCGTCCGGGCTGCCCGGCCAACCACCGCTTCGAAGCCAGGTGGCGGTATGTATCGGATCGGGCGTCTCGTCAAGTCCCGAAAGGATCGTCATGGCCATTGGTATCGCGTAGTCCGATGAGTACGTCGCAGCACAGGCATGCCAGCCATGGCTGGAGAGGGGCGGGCCTAACGCCCATTCGATATCGCCGTCGTAACTTGTCAATTGAAGACGATCCAGAGCCGCTGAAAGCAGGCCAAGATAGACCGGATCGCCGGTATGCCTCCATGCATGGGCGGAAAGACCGGCATCGGCGCCGCCGGAAGAGCCCGTCCCGGCTGCGCGAACCACTATATTGGGGTTGGCATGCGCCTGCGCACTGGCACGGGCAACCTCCTGATACTCATCGCAGCCAATAAAGGCATGAAAAGCCTGATCCGCCCACTTCCAATGGTCGGAACGAAACCCCGTCGAACCCGGCCAACCATACCGCAGCGTGTCCCGGTCCCTGTGCGAATGAGTCCTGTATTGATGCCTGTGCAGATCGGCAATTTCATGCACCGCGTTGAGAAACCACGGATCGAAAGTGGCCTTGTAAATGCCGAGATAAGAATGCAAAATACCCGGTGATTGACGTCCACTGCTAATTCCGAATCCCATGTGGTCATGCTTGGTCAATTCAGCAAAGAGCAGGGCCACATCCTTCGTACGCCTGTACCCGGTCACGTAATAGGTGTCCCAGAGCGAATCTGTACTGATATTCATCGTCCTCAGGAAAGCTGCCGCGTAACCTCTGCCACCGCCCACCCAGGGCAACAGCGAGCACCCCCAGAAACCCTGACGGCGCCAGTAAATTCTGGGATTAACCGACTCGTGTTCGGACATCGCGGCGCTCACATCCTCGCTCGCGTAATGGCAGAAATTGGCGTCGGCCATCTGCCGCGCCGCGTTCTCGGCAAGCTTCAAAAATTGTGGATGGCCACTGCGAATGAACGGTATCATCCGATAGGGTTGATCGCCGGGGCCATCGCCATGGTTCTTCCTGTAGGTGCGATAAGTCGAAACCGTTTCCAGTGGCAGGTGGATACTCCATGTCGGATAATCGCCGTGAAGCCACATCCCGTAAACCCCCAGCCTTTCCACCCATCGGGCGGGACCTTCCATCCGCAGCTTGTAGGCCCGTTCAACCTCGGGAAAATTCTCCTTGTCCACAGGATGCAAATCGATTCCGCCAATGCTGAACACACCGCTCGACGTCACCCACACCGGATCCACCACCGGACGGAGGGTTTCGTCATTCAGGCCCTGCATAGCTCCGGCGGCTTCGTCCCGGCCAACTGAGACATCGGCGAAGCAAAGGAACATCTCTTCGGTTCGCGCTATACCCTGCGCGTTAGCCGTTTCCGGGCGATTTTCGGCCCAATGGGGGTAACGCCCACTTCCAGTAGCTCCCGACCATATTCCCCCACTGAGATACTCGTCCGGCAGGCGGAAATCGAGCAGCTCCCCCTCATGCACAAAACGGTTGCGGAAAGCGTCTCTGCCCGACACCGGACGCTCAAATGTCGCCCGCGGATTGTTCCTCGGCCAGTTGTAAAATGTTAGCCCCGAATCCGTGACCTCCACCTCGCTCGGAAAATTCTGCCAGAAATCCTTCGCCCCGAACGTCACCCGCGTCCCATCGCTCCGGCCGCTCATCACGCCCGGCGTGCGCCCGGCGCGACGACCCCGTTCCACACCGCCCAGCAGGTCGTATTGCCGGTCGTCGAACTGCACCAGGTTATGACTGTCGTGCCAGGCGCCGTCGTCGAAACCGCTCAGCAGACCGTCCGGCTCAAAAATGCCCGAGGCGGGAAAACGCCATCCCATGTTCGCGATACGGTCGTGGTTCCCGTCGCCGGTGAATATCCAGGTATGAAAGATGCGTACCACGGGACTGTTGCGATGGAAGACGAACCGCGTCACGTAATTGCAGAACTCCTCGCCGCTGTCCGCGTGGCGGTACCACCCGGCGCGCCGCACCACCACCTTCTCGCCGCCGATCTCCTCAACGGCATGCTCGGCGTCCTGCGGCATCGTGAAGACTTTCCCGTTCTCGTGTTCGACGAAGGCGCCGTGCAGGGCTTCGGGTGCAAGAACTTCACGGAAATCCCCGTCGCCCGCCGCGTCAAACTCGACAGCGCCGCCGGCGTTCACCCGGATACAACCCGCTTCCAGCGCGGGGAAGCCCGCACCGGCATGCTCGACGGCAATGTCGTCCACACGGCGGCGTTCGACATCCGGCCCGTATTCCAGATAGAACCGACGCGGCCCGCCGTCGAGGTCGGCCGTGAAATCGCACAGCAGCCACTTGATCGGCCCGAAACGCGACCAGCGCGCCGTGATCTTCGTCTGGAGCGGAACCTCATGTCCGTTTTCGTCAACCAGGCGCACATTCGCTTCGTCCTCCAGTGCGCCGCGCGGGAACGGAACGCCTGTCGTCATGGGCGCGCCGCGGATCACCGCGCCGGGCTCGTTGATAACCTCCAGGGGTATCCGGCCCGATTGTGCAACGTCCGATGCTTCCCTGACGTGGAAGGGCTCCTGCGCACGGCCGATCTCCGTTCCGCCGTCATACCACACAACCTCCAGAGCGCCTTCGCTTCCTTCCAACTGCGGGGGGAAGCCGACCGCAAAAAACAGGCCGTTGCGCGAAAGTTCATCGATATCGTGGCGTGCAAGCACTTCACCGTCGCCGCCCCGGAGCCGCACTTCGATACGGCCGGACGGATCGGTTTCAGGGTCGGACGGCGACGTCCACACGATCGCGTCCAGATGGCGGTCTTCATGCGGGTAGCGGTATTTGGAGAGCCTTATTTTTACCGGTTCGTCCTCAAAATGCCTGCTGAGCGTATCAAGCAAACCGCGACGTGCCCCGGATCTATCGGCCTCTTTTTCATCGAGGTACAACTGCCTTTCCGGCATGGGCTCGATACCGACGAGCTCGCCTTCGGACAGTTCGCCATCCGGGGAGGAAAGGTCCACCTCCCATCCCGAGGAGATGATCGCCTGCTTTCTTTCGGGGAAGACCTGCCTGTCCGAAAACTTTTCCGGCAGGCGGTTAAGGCCGTAAAGCTCTTCCTGTCGGCGTTTTTCCGCCCCGAACATCGACTCCTCCCCTAAGGCGAGATAGGCGCTGGAGCGGCCCCTGATGAAACGAACGGCGAGAATGTTCACACCCTCCCGAAGCAGCACCTCGGCTTGATTGTCGAGGATGGAAAAAAGACCGCCCGGATTGCCGGTCTCCAACGTATCGAAGAACGGCTCGCCGTTCATCCAGCACTCGATCCACCAGTCGGCACCCAGACCGAGCGTGACCGTTTGGGCTTCCGGTGAACGGAGTTCGATGAACACATAAGCCGTATCGCCCACGTTTTTTCCGATATGCTGTTCCAGATCGACACGTTCGCCGGGTTCCCAGTTCACATGCTTCGGCTCCAGGCTAAGCAAAGGATGCTCCGGTGCGGCCTCAATCTCCATCCTTTCGGGCAGGCTCGCCAGGACATCCCCGTCAACGACGGGATGGGAGCGGTGGAGTGGAGCGAAAACGACAAGCTCATCCGCCCATTGGACGTCACTCCCTGCACCGTGCGCGGGGGACGTGAAAACGCTTGAGAATGTTATTGAAGTTCCGGCAAACACCAACAGTGCAGCAAAGGCCAACGTCTTTTTTCTTTTCATCACAGTAAACACTTCGATAAAAAATTGGTAGATATTCAGGGAACCACGAACCACGTGGCATCCAGCTGTAACTTGTACAGCATCCCCGCCGTGCCTTGTTCCGGTGGAATGATGATTAAGCGCTATGCACACGTTATCAACACCTTTTAGTCGTTAATACGCCCTGCCCGCCGGTCGCTTCCGGGGAGGGGCGGGCAGGGGGTATTAACGACGGTCTATAAGTTCGAGACCTATCCCTTGATCTTCATTCCACCGGCACAAGGCACAGCGGGGATGCTCCGGGGTTCACTAAGGACTTACCTTCCGGCGGGGATAAAGCACGCACTTCACTGGACATTTTACCGTCAGGCAGTTCCGAGGTATTCTTCGACGAAATGAGTATCATATTCACCGCTTGCATAACCTCTGTGCTCGATCAATTCTCGGAAAAAATTAACCGTTGTATTAATACCTTCAATGTGGAATTCCCCGAGCGCACGCCGCAGAACCCCGATAGCAGCACGTCTTGTGGGCCCGTAGCATATAAGTTTCGCGACCATCGAGTCATAGAAAGGCGACACCGTGTAGCCCGAATAGACATGGGTATCGAGTCTTATTCCGGGGCCTCCGGGCGGAATGTATTGAGTAATCCTGCCTGGACTTGTCTGGAATTTATTCGATGGGTCTTCGGCATTTATTCGGCATTCTATTGCAGCTCCTCGATTTTCAATACGTTTTTGAGACAGCCTGAGTTTTTCGCCGGCCGCTACTCTGATCTGCTCTTTAACAATATCCACTCCTGTAACTATTTCAGTGATGGGATGTTCAACCTGCAAGCGAGTGTTCATTTCCATAAAATAGTAATTCCCGTCCCGGTCGACCAAAAATTCAACCGTCCCGGCGCCGGTATAATCGACGGATTTCGCGAGATTTACAGCAGCTTTGGCAACATCGGACCGAACGCTGTCAGTGATACCCGGTGAGGGGGTTTCCTCGATCAGCTTCTGGTATCGGCGTTGTATTGAACAGTCGCGCTCACCCAGATGGATAACATTCCCCCTGTTATCACCCAGGATCTGCACCTCGACATGACGGGCCTTCTGCAGGACTTTTTCTATATATACTGATTCATCTTTGAAAGCCGCCCCGGCCTCCGACCTGGCAAGGCCGATCATATTGCGCAGGCTGATTTCATTATGAGCAATACGCATTCCCCGCCCGCCACCGCCGGAAGCGGCTTTAATCATAACGGGATAGCCGATCTTCTGGGCCAGAGCCACGGCATTGTCATCTTCTTCGATCGGCCCATTACTGCCCGGCAAAACGGGTATTTTCTTGTCGGCCGCAATTTGGCGTGCGGTGACTTTACTGCCCATTTTTTTCATGACATCCGACTTGGGCCCGATAAAGACGATATTGCTGTCTTCGCATATCTCTGCAAATTCTTCCGCTTCAGATAAAAACCCATAACCTGGATGGATCGCATCGACATTAGTAATCTCG
>JAGYMJ010000171.1 GCA_018400625.1 Planctomycetota bacterium | reverse complement strand
AATATATGATTGGTTTGAATAAACGTAAGTTAATTGACCCCCGTCGCATCCCCACCGGCGTAAGGCACGGTGGGGATGCCGTAGTTCAGTGAATATTTACAAGTAAACACCAAATTTTTAGGGAGAAATACAATGTTTTTGAAGGTCTATTTAACACTATTTTTGACATTATCCGCCGCACTGTCGGCGGCCGGAGCCAGTGAATATTTTGTTGGTCCTGAAGGCAGCGACCAGACCCATGACGGCCGAAGCCGCGAGACCGCCTTCGCCACCATCCAGCGGGGGGTTGATGCCCTTGAAACCGGTGATGTCCTCACGATCAAACCCGGTGAATACCGCGAATCAGTGGAACGTGCGGACCTGGGCGGGGAAGATGCGGAGACGGTTATCCGTGCCCATATCCCCGGAACCGTGCTGCTGCGTGGCGATGTTGAGGCGCCGCAGTTCGAGCCGGCCGATGGCTACCGCTTCGTCTATAAGGCGCCGTTCGACCGTGAGGCCCAGGCGGTTAATGAAGTGGATACGCTCCGGATATTCGAGTCCGTCCCGAATGTGCCCGATGTCGAGTTCAATCCGGGCTCTTTCCATTACGACCCGGACGCTCAGATGCTTTACATGTCCACAGCCGATCTGCAGCCGCCGGAGACCCACCGCTACACCATTTCTCTGCCCGCCGAGCGCGGCGGTCTGTTCCTGGAACGGCCCGAGCGGGTGCGGATCGAAGGGCTTTCAGTGAGGGGGTTCAACGGCAAAGAACCGCTGAGCCGGCTGCATGGCGGCGATTCGCACGCCGATGCCTGTGTGTGGGGAATCTACATTTTCCATGCCAAAGATACCGTTGTGCGTGACGTGACGGCCTACCTGAACGGGGGCGGGATCGCCCTGATGAGCCGTCCGGGGCGGGGCGGCAATCTCGTGGAGAATTGTAACGTTTATGCCAATCATTCAAGACACGGCGAACCGAACGCGAACATCTTCGGGAAAAGGACCAACAACGACATACTTCGCCGTATCTATTCCTACAAAGGCAAGGTTCGTTTCCATGTGGCCATCGACGGCTCCGAGCACCGTATCGAGGACAGCAGGGGGTGGGGACTTTTTCAAGACAAAGCCGGTACCGGGGGTGTCATCAGCGGTGTCGCCACGACCGGCGTTATCTCCGGAAGAAGAACGGTTCATCATTCGCTCATGCGACGCGGTTCCGCGGGGGAGAACAACATTCGTTTGAATGAGGAATCCGATCTGGACATGGAACGCGAGTTCGCCGATCCGGCCAACCTCGACTTCCGCCTGCAATCAACCTCGCGTTTCCGGGGCAGTGGCCAGGAGGGCGCCGACCGCGGGCCTTATCCTTATGAACCGAATATATTCTATCTCGCCCCCCGCGGGGACGATGAAGCGGACGGGCTTTCGATCGATACCGCCTGGGCGACACTCCAACGGGCGATGCAGGAACTGAGTCCGGGCGATACTCTCTATCTCGAAGAAGGTCCTTACGGCGCAGATTTTCAGCTCGATATGGATGGGGAATCTGAAGAAGCAGCAGAGCCGGTGCATATCCGCGGCCGTGGCCGTGAGCCGGTGCGGATCACCGGCGATCTGCAAATTGAACAGGGCCGAAATTTCCGGTTCACGCGCCTGGAGTTTGCCGGCGCCATTGATATCCATGGCGGC